>JBEVLR010000001.1:0-3935 GCA_040509075.1 Burkholderiaceae bacterium
GGCAACGCCGCCGCGGGCGGCGCGCCCGCGGACGGCACCGAGGCGGGCGACGAAGCGGCGCCGGCAGCCGGGGCGGGCATGTTTTGCGAGGCGGCTTCGCCGCCGGGGAAGAGGTTGAGCGCGGCCGCGGCGAGGAGGGCGAGCGGCGAGAAACGGGGAGAAGGCATGTCGCTCGAATATACCCAAGGCCCCCTCGCGGCAAGACGGTCGCGCGGCCGAAAGACGGCGCGGCCGAGGATTGTGCCTCCGCCCGGGCCGGGCGGGCTCAGTCCCGCGAGGTGCGGTAAGGTTCCTCGAAGGCGCGGAAGTCCTTTTCCTCGAGCGCTTCCTTGATCCACTCGGCGACGCCGGGGCTGCCCACGATGCGTTCCATGTACGCGGCGACGTCCTCCGGCACCGGCAGCGCGTAGGTGCGCAGCCGCATGACGACAGGCGCATAGTAGGCGTCGGCGATCGAATAGTCCCCGAACAGGAACGGGCCGCCGGCGTCGGCCAGCGCCTGTCGCCACAGCGCGATCACGCGGGCGAGGTCGGCGCGGACGTCGGGCCGTTCGGCGAGCACGCGGGCGCCGATCGCCGGCAGCGCGGCTTCGATGTTCATCGCGAAATGGCTGCGCAGCGCGCCGAAACCGCTGTGCATTTCCGCGCACAGGCTGCGGGCGCGGGCGCGCCGTTTCGCGTCGCGCGGCCACAACGCCAGCGCGAGGTATTTCTCGGCCAGCGTTTCGGCGATCGCCAACGTGTCCCACACGGCGAAGCCGTCGTCGTCGATGAGGACGGGCACCTTGCCCACCGGCGACAACGCGGCCATCTTGCGCTTGAATGCCGAATCGGCATCGAAGCCGTCGAAGCGCATCATCACCTCGTCGAACGGCAGGCCGAACTGCTTGAGCAGCACCCAGGGCCGCATCGACCACGACGAATAATTCTTGTTGCCGATCACCAGTTGCATTTCGGGCTCCAGTCGCGCCGTGGCGGATGAGGCACTGTAATCTTGCCCCCGCGCCGGGCCGATGCGCAATGCGCATGCTCGCGATGCGGCCGCTGCATGTCGTTCGGCGCACCGGAGCGTTTCACGAAACCGGCACGATCTTGCCAATTTGCGGGCGATTGCGTGAAATTACCCCTTTTTGGGGGAAGCCGCTGGTCGCGCGATCGGCCGACAATCTGTCAGCCGCTTTCACCGGACGATCCGTCATGATGGCGCTGCGCCGCGATGAAATTCAGAGCGTGGAACGACGGCCTCGATGTCGTACCGCGACGAATCCGCATCGGAGTACAGACATGTTCAAGCCTTCCCCTCCCGCTTCCAGCCGTTCCCTGCAGTCGAGCTCCAAGGCCGAAAGGCCGGGCTTCGCCGACACGCAATTCCTGCACGATGAAAGCGATGTCGACTACAACGGATTCGCGCCGACCCAGATGTTCGGCGACGAGCCCCAGGACCTGTGGCTGGCCGAGTTGCCGGATGCCGCGCCCGTCGCGCCGTCGTTGCCGAGGGTGCCGCCGGTGTGCGGGCCGGCGTCGATCCGGCGGGCCGAGGCGGTCGCCGAAATCCCCAGCCATGACGAGCTGATGCCGGCGCCGTGGGCGATGTCGAGCCAGATGGGCGCAGGCAGCGTGGCGGCCCCGGCTGCCGCCACCCCGATTCGCCGCCTGCGGGCGACCCTGCAGCGCCTGCTGCCGGGCGATTTCTACAGCGTGCTGCCGCTGTTCGTCTGCGTGTCGCTCGCGATGGCGTTGATTTCGGCCGTGCTGCCGATGATCGACAGGCCCTGACCGCCGCCGGTTTCCGCGGGCGCCCTGCGCCGAACCGCCGGTTTCCGGCGCCGCGGGCGCACGGCTGATCCGGCGTTTTCGCCAACAATGAGTCCATGAAGCCGGGCCTGCGTTCGCCGACTCCGCGCCGGTGCGCGTGCCCATTCCGCCCTGCCGGTGCCGCGATGCCGCGAAGCTGGGAGGCCGGGGCCGCCTCGTTGATCGCCCTCGCTTGCGCGGCACCGGCAACGATCGCCGCGAGGCCTGCCACCCTCGTCGACCCGCCGACCGCCGTCGAGGCGCCGATCCCGGCGATCCGGGGGCATGGTGCGACAAGCCCGTTGCTGGGCCGGCAGGTCGTCACGAGCGGCGCGGTGACGCGCGTCGACGACAACGGCTTCTTCCTGCAGGATCCGACCGGCGACGGCGATCCGCGCACCCCCGACGCGGTGTTCGTCTTCACCGGCACGTCGCCGACGGTGAAGGCCGGGCAATGCGTGCGTCTCGGCGGCCGCGTCGTCGAGTTCCGGGCGGGCGGCGGCGCGAAGGCCGCGCCGCCGGTGACCGAACTGCACGACGTCTCCGCCGTTCAAGTGCTGGGCGACGGCTGCGAGCCGAAGCCCGTCGAGGTCGCGCTGCCGCTGTCCGAGGGCCTCGATCCGCGGCTCCTGCAAGGCATGCTGGTCAACCTGCATGGCCCGCTGACGGTGCAGCAGAATTACTTCCTCGGCCGTTTCGGCCAGCTGACACTGGCCGCGGGCGGGCGCCTGCAGGCTCCGACCCACCGTTTTCGCCCCGGCCCCGCCGCGCGGGCGCTGGCGCGCGACAACGCGGCCCGCCAGGTGCTGCTCGACGACGGTTCGACGCGGCAGCATCCCGCGTCGGTGCCGTTCCTGGGTGGGGACGGCACCGTGCGGGCGGGCGACCAGGTGGCCGAGGTGACCGGCGTGATCGATGTCGGTCCCGCGGAACCCGGCGGATCGAGCCCCGCATGGAAGATCCTGCCCACGAAGCCGCTGCGCTGGCTGGGCGCCAACCCACGAACCGCGGCGCCCGCGCCGGTCGGCGGCACGCTGAAGGTCGCCGGCGTGAACGTCGACAATTTCTTCAGCACGCCCGCGGACGGCAGGGCGGGCTGCCTGCCTTCGCGAACGCCGGCCGATTGCAGGGGTGCCCGCAGTCCGCTGGAGTTCGGGCGCCAGCGCGCGAAGCTCGTCGCCGAGCTGGCCGCGATCGACGCCGACATCGTCGGCTTGATGGAGATCGAGAACAATGGGCCGACGGCGCTGCAGGCGCTGGTCGATGCGCTGAACGCGCGCGCCGGCGTGCGGGCGTATGCGCGGGTCGCCGATCCGCCCGAGGGCAGCGGCCGTGATGCGATCAAGGTGGCGCTGATCTACAAATCGGCCCGGGTGCGCCCGGTCGGGCCGGCGCGCAGCGACTCCCAGGCCGTCCACGACCGCTGGCCGCTGGCGCAGACCTTCGAGGCGATCACCGGCGCGGCGACGCGCGCGCGCCTGAACGTCGTCGTCAGCCATTTCAAATCCCGCCGTTGCGGCGGCGCGACCGGGGTCGACCTCGATCAGGGCGATCTTCAGGGCTGTTGGAATCACCGCCGAGTGCTGCAGGCGCAGGCGCTGCGGCGGTTCGCGGCCGGCCTCGCAGCCCGCAGCGGCGTGGAAGACACCTTGCTGATCGGCGATTTCAATGCCTATGCGCGCGAAGATCCGCTGCGCCAATTGGCCGTCCGAGGGGCGGCCGCGGGATCGGCCGCGCCGGGTTTCGTCGACGAGGCCGCGCGTTTCGATCCATCGGGTTATTCGTTCGTGTTCGACAGCGCGGCCGGCCGCCTGGACCAAGTGTTCGCGAGCGCCGCGCTGTCCGCCCGCGTGACCGGCGTCGCCGAATGGCACATCAACGCCGACGAACCGCCGCTGCTCGACTATTCGCTCGCGTTCCGCGCGCCTGCCTGCGCCGCTTGCGCGCCCGATCGCTACGCGCCGACGCCGTACCGCGCCTCCGATCACGATCCGGTCGTGGTCGGCCTGCGGCTGGGGCGCTGAGGCGGCTGCGCCGGGCCCGCCGTCGCCCGCGCCGAACGGCGACAATGCGCCGATGCAGGTGAAAGGCTATCTCCGGATGTCCGCGATCGTCGCGGTGGCGACGATCGCGTTGAAGGC
>JBEVLR010000002.1:0-12921 GCA_040509075.1 Burkholderiaceae bacterium
CGAGCGCGCGCGCCTCGGCCGGGCGCTCGAGCGCGCGCAGCAGGCGCACGACGCTGTCGGCGAGCGCCGCGTCGATCTTGGCCGACGTGATGCCGTCGGACAAGGCGGCGACGTCGAGCGCCGGCAGCTCCAGCAGGTGCGCGAGTTCCGCGGTGACGCCGAGATCGATCGGAATCGCCACGCCGAGCAGCGGTTCTTCCGGCGACGCGATCGTTTCGCTCTCGAACGGCATCGGCAACGTCAGCAGCAGGAAATGGTCGGGGTCGTACGGGAAGACCTGCCCGCCCAGATAGCCGATCTTGCGGCCTTGGCACACGATGACGATGCATGGTTCGTACAAGGTCGGCGTGCGCGGGTGCACCCGCGTGGAGCGGAACAGGCGCACGCCGTCGAGGATCGAGGCCGTCAGGCCCTCGGCGGGCGCGAGCCGATCGATCAGCGCGGTCATTTCACGGTTGGCGAGGCTGGTCGGCATGATGTCGGTGCATTCCGCGTGCGTTCCTGGTGATGGCGCACTTTATTGGATCAGGCTATCAATTTGCAATGGACATGGTTTTGCATTTGCCTAAAAATAGTTTTAGGCAAGAATGTCGGAGTACTGTGTCTTCCTCGCGGGCGCGGCGAACCTTAGGATCCGTGCTCGATGAACACCATGCCGTCCGCCAGCCCACGCCGTTGCGTCCCCGAGGGGGGCGGATCGGCTCGCAGGCGCCCGATCGGCGGCCGCCGTGCACGGCACGGCCCCGCACGCCGCGCTTCAAGAAGCGGCCGGCCAGGCCCGCATCGCGGTCTTGACGGTGCGCAGCAGGCTGTCGCGCGTCGCGCCGTCCTTGGCCTGCATCGACATGCCCTGGTAGACCGCGGCGTAGAAATTCGCCAATTCGGTGGCGTCGGTGGCGGCCGGCAATTCCCCGCGATCGATGTCGTTCTGGATGCGGCGGCCGACTTCGGCGATCGCCTCGGTGCGCCGCCGCAGCAGCGCGTCCTGGACGCGTTCGGCGGCCGCCGACCAATTGGTGGCCGCCATCACCACCATGCAACCCTTCGGGTGGCAGGGCTGCGTGAGTTCGTCGGCCGCTTCGAGCAGCCAGCGTCCGATCGCCGCGCGTGCGGTCGGCTCTTCGCGCAGCGCGCGCGCGCTGGCGCTGCCGAAATTGAGCGCGTAACGTTCGATGGTTTCGAGGAACAGGTGCTCCTTGTCGCCGAACGCCGTGTACAGGCTGGGCGGCGTGATGCCCATCGCGGACGTGAGGTCGCTGATGGACGCCGCTTCGTAGCCGCGCTCCCAGAACACGTGCATCGCGGTCTCCAGCGCCGCATCGCGATCGAACGACAGCGGCCGGCCGCGCGGCCGGCGCGCCGCGGGGGCCTCGGGCTCGGCCACCCCGACTTCGCCGTCGCCGACGGCGGCAGTTGTCTCGGTCTTCTTTTTCATATCCATCGCTACGAAATTAGTTGACGTCGTTCCGCGTTGTGGCTACATTGTGCCACAAGTCGTAGCGATCGCTACGATAAAAGTTTCGGGTCGATCCAGCGTAACCCGCCGCCTTGCGGCTGAGCTGCCGCTTCGGCCGACGTTTTTTCCGCTTCCCTCGTTTTCGGTTTCATTTGCAGGAGTTCAAGATGAATCAGGTTCCGCTTCGGACCCGTCGCCGCCTTTGGGTCGCCGGCACCACCCTGACCGCCGCGAGCGCGATCGTCGCCGCCGTTTTCAGCCTGCGCGCCAACCCCGCGGCGGCGACCGCGCCGGCGGCGGCGGCCCCCCAGGCCACGCCCGTCTCCGTGGCCACTGTCGTGCAGAGCAATGTCGCGACCTGGGACGAGTTCTCCGGCCGCCTGGAAGCCGTCGAACGGGTCGACATCCGTCCGCGCGTGGCCGGCACCGTCGAGCGGGTGCATTTCCGCGAGGGCGCGCTGGTCAAGGCCGGCGACCTGTTGATCACGATCGACCCGGCGCCTTACCAGGCCGACGTCGACCGCGCCCAGGCGCAGGTGGTGGCCGCGCAGGCGCACCTGAACTTCGCGCGCAGCGAGTTCGAGCGCTCGAAGCGGCTGCTCGACGAGCACGCGATCGCGCAGCGCGAATTCGACGAGCGCAGCAACGCGCAGAACGAGGCCGACGCCAATCTGCGCGCCGCGCAGGCCCAGCTGCAGACGGCCCGCCTGAGCCTCGGCTACACGCAGGTGAAGGCGCCGGTGTCGGGCCGGGTGGGCAAGCTCGAGATCACCACTGGCAACCTGGTCGCCGCGGGCCCGGGCGCGCCGGTGTTGACGACGCTGGTGTCGGTCAGCCCGATCTACGCGGGCTTCGACGCCGACGAGCAGATCGTCACCCGCGCCTTGCGCGAACTGCCCGGCGGCGCGGGCGCGCGCGGCCTGGTCGAGAAGATCCCGGTCGAGATGGGCACCTCGCGCGACGCGGACACGCCGATCAAGGGCCACCTGCAGCTCGTCGACAACCAGGTCGACGCCAAGAGCGGCACGGTGCGCGTGCGGGCGGTGTTCGACAACGCCGACGGCGCGCTGATCCCCGGCCAGTTCGCGCGCCTGCGCATGGGCCAGGCGAAATCCGACCCCGCGCTGCTGATCAACGAGCGGGCGGTCGGCACCGACCAGAACAAGAAGTTCGTGATGGTGGTCGGCGGCGACGACAAGGTCGCCTACCGCGAGGTGACGCTCGGCGCCAACGTCGACGGCTTGCGCATCGTGACCTCCGGCCTGAAGGCGAACGAACGCGTCGTCGTCAACGGCCTGCAGCGCGTGCGTCCGGGAGCGCTCGTCGCGCCGCAGGCGGTGCCGATGAACGTGGCCGACGCGTCGAACGCGCCCGCGAAGAACTGAAATCCCCGCCCGGCCCGCACGCCGCGCCGCCCTCCGTACGGCGGCGCCGGCGGAGCGCTTCCCGACATTTCCAAGGACTCCCGAAGGAGCGCCCGTGAACCTCTCCAAATTCTTCATCGACCGGCCGATCTTCGCCGGCGTGCTGTCGCTGCTGATCTTCCTCGGCGGCCTGATCGCGGTGCGCGGGCTGCCCGTGTCCGAATACCCGAACGTGGTGCCGCCGTCGGTGGTGGTGCGGGCGAACTATCCCGGCGCCAATCCCCAGGTGATCGCCGAGACGGTGGCCACGCCGATCGAGGAGGCCATCAACGGCGTCGAAGGCATGCTCTACATGAGCAGCCAGGCGACGACCGACGGCCTGATGACGCTGACCGTCACCTTCAAGCTCGGCACCGATCCGGACAAGGCGCAGCAGCTCGTGCAGAACCGCGTGTCGCAGGCCGAACCGCGGCTGCCGGCGGAGGTGCGCTCGCTGGGGCTGACGACCATCAAGAGCTCGACCGACCTGACCATGGTGGTCCACCTGCTGTCGCCCAACGGCCGCTACGACATGACCTACCTGCGCAACTACGCGGTGCTCAACGTCAAGGATCGGCTCGCGCGCGTCGACGGCGTGGGCGACGTGCAGCTGTTCGGCTCGGGCGATTATTCGATGCGCGTCTGGCTCGATCCGCAGAAGGTCGCGCAGCGCGGCCTGTCGGCGGGCGACGTCGTCGCCGCGATCCGCGGGCAGAACGTGCAGGCGGCCGCCGGCATCGTCGGCGCGTCGCCGGGGCTCGACGGCGTCGACGTGCAGCTGTCGGTCAACGCCCAGGGCCGGCTGCAGAGCGAACAGGAATTCGGCGACATCATCGTCAAGTCGGGCGCCGGCGGCGAGGTCACGCGCCTGCGCGACGTCGCGCGGATCGAGCTCGGCGCGGCCGACTACTCGCTGCGCTCCCTGCTCGACAACAAGGACGCGGTCGCGATCCCGATCTTCGCCGCGCCGGGCTCCAACGCGATCGCGATCTCGAACGGCGTGCGCGCCCAGATGGCCGAGCTGCAGAAGAACATGCCCGAGGGCGTGAAGTACGAGATCGTCTACGACCCGACGCAGTTCGTGCGCGCGTCGATCGAATCGGTGGTGCACACGCTGCTGGAGGCGATCGCGCTCGTCGTGCTGGTCGTGATCCTGTTCCTGCAGACCTGGCGCGCGTCGATCATCCCGCTGCTGGCCGTGCCGGTGGCGGTCGTCGGCACGTTCGCGGTCATGAGCGCCTTCGGGTTCTCGATCAACGCGCTGAGCCTGTTCGGGCTGGTGCTGGCGATCGGCATCGTCGTCGACGACGCGATCGTGGTCGTCGAGAACGTCGAGCGCAACATCGAGGGCGGCCTGAGCCCGCGCGACGCGACGTACCGCGCGATGCGCGAAGTGTCCGGCCCGATCATCGCGATCGCGCTGGTGCTCGTGGCCGTGTTCGTGCCGCTCGCGTTCATCAGCGGCCTCACCGGCCAGTTCTACAAGCAGTTCGCGCTGACGATCGCGATCTCGACCGTCATCTCGGCCGTGAACTCGCTGACGCTGTCGCCGGCGCTGGCCGCGCTGCTGCTGCGCGGCCACGGCGCGCCCAGGGATGCGCTGACGCGCGGCATGGACCGGGCGCTCGGCGGCTTCTTCCGCCGCTTCAACGCGTTGTTCGCCCGCGGCTCGGCCGCCTACAGCGGCGGGGTGGCGAAGGCGATCTCGCGCAAGGGCGTGATGATCGCCGCCTACGCCGCGCTCGTGCTGGCGACCCTCGGCCTGTTCAAGGCGGTGCCGGGCGGTTTCGTGCCGGCGCAGGACAAGCAGTACCTGATCGGCTTCGCGCAGCTGCCCGACGGCGCGACGCTCGACCGCACCGAGAGCGTCATCCGGCGCATGAGCGAGATCACGCTGAAGCAGCCCGGCGTCGAGCACGCGATCGCGTTCCCGGGCCTGTCGATCAACGGCTTCACCAACAGCTCGAATTCCGGCATCGTCTTCGTGTCGCTGAAGGATTTCGACCAGCGCAAGGGCCCGGGGCTGGCGGCCGGGGCGATCGCGCAGTCGCTGAACCAGCAGTTCGGCGCGATCCAGGACGCGTTCATCGTGATGTTCCCGCCGCCGCCGGTGCAGGGGATCGGCACCACGGGCGGCTTCAAGCTGGAGCTGGAGGATCGCGGCGCGGTCGGCATCGCCGGCATGGACGCGGCGCTGAAGGCCTTCATGGCCAAGGCCTACCAGGCGCCCGAGCTCGTCGGCCTGTTCTCGAGTTTCCAGGTCAACGTGCCGCAGCTGTACGCCGACATCGACCGCACCAAGGCGCGCCAGCTGGGCGTGCCGGTCACCGACATCTTCGACACGATGCAGATCTACCTCGGCAGCCTGTACGCGAACGATTTCAACAAGTTCGGCCGCACGTACACCGTGCGCGTGCAGGCGGACGCCGCCTACCGCGCCCGCGCCGAAGACATCGGCCTGCTGAAGGTCCGCTCCGCGTCCGGCGAGATGGTTCCGCTGTCGGCGCTGATGAAGGTCACGCCCACGTTCGGCCCCGAACGCGCGATGCGCTACAACGGCTTCCTCGCCGCGGACATCAACGGCGGCCCCGCGCCCGGCTATTCGTCGGATCAGGCGCAGGATGCGGTCAAGCGCATCGCCGCCGAGACGCTGCCGCCGGGCGTCGGCTACGAATGGACGGACCTGACCTACCAGCAGATCCTCGCGGGCAACTCCGCGGTGCTGATCTTCCCGCTGTCGATCCTGCTCGTCTTCCTGGTGCTCGCCGCGCAGTACGAAAGCCTGGTGCTGCCCTTGGCCATCCTGATGATCGTGCCGATGGGCCTGCTGGCCGCGATGACCGGCGTCTGGCTCTCGCACGGCGACAGCAACGTGTTCACGCAGATCGGCCTGATGGTGCTGGTGGGGTTGAGCGCCAAGAACGCGATCCTGATCGTGGAATTCGCGCGCGAGCTCGAATTCGCCGGCCGCACGCCGCTGCGCGCCGCGATCGAGGCCAGCCGCCTGCGCCTGCGTCCGATCCTGATGACGTCGATGGCGTTCGTGATGGGCGTGCTGCCGCTGGTGCTGTCCACCGGCGCCGGCTCCGAGATGCGGCACGCGATGGGCGTGGCGGTGTTCTCCGGGATGATCGGCGTGACGGCGTTCGGCCTGTTCCTGACGCCGGTCTTCTACGTGCTGCTGCGCAAGCTGACGGGCGACCGGCCGCTGAAGCAGCACGGGCAGGTTCCGCACGAGGCCGAGGCTCCGGGCGTGATGGTCGGCGGGCAGCCGCACGGCCACGGCGGCGGCTACGGCGGCGTGCAGCCGGTCGCGTCGGCGCCCCGTCACCCCGAAGAATGACCGCCCCCACGCTCCTGCCGTCGCTGCCCCCCGAGGGGGCGCCCGGTCCGGCTCGGGTGCGACCCTCGCCTCTCGGGATGACCACCTCCACGCTCCTGCCGTCGCTGCCCCCCGAGGGGGCGCCCGGTTCGGCTCGGGTGCGACCCTCGCCTCTCGGGATGACCACCCCCACGCTCCTGCCGTCGCTGCGCTCCGAGGGGGCGCCCGGTCCGATTTCCAAGGAATTTCCATGACCCGCTTTTCCATGACATCGTTGATCCCGCTCGTCGCCGCGCTGGTGGTGGCCGGCTGCGCGAGCGATTCGCGCTTCGTGCCGCAGGCCGCTCCGGCGGCGCCGGCCGCGTTCAAGGAGGAGGGCGCGGCCCGGTTCGCGGACGTCGCGCCGGCCGAGGGCCAGGCGCGCGGCGCGTGGTGGCGCGCGTTCTCCGATCCGGTGCTCGACGACCTCGTGGCGCGCGCATCGGCCGGCAACACGGGCTTGCAGGCCGCCGCGGCGCGCGTCGCCGAGGCCCGAGCGCTGCTGCGCGACGCGGACGCCGGCCTGCTGCCGCAAGTCGGCGCCCGGGCCGGCGTGCAGCGCGCGACGATCCAGCCCGGATTCGGCGCGGCGCCGGGTCAGGCGGCCAACCTCGGCCAGGCCGGCCTGAGCGCGTCGTGGGAGCCTGATTTCTTCGGCAAGCTCAGGCAGGCCCGCGACGCGGCTTCGCTCGACGTGCGGTCGCGCGAGGCGGCGCTGCAAAGCATGCGGCTGGTCGTGCAATCCGAGGTCGCGCAGGCGTACTTCGGATTGCGCGAACTCGACGCCGAACGCCTGCTCGTGCGGGAGACGGTCGCGGCCTATCGGGACACCTTGCGCCTGACCGAGCGCCGCTATGCGGCGGGCGACGTCGCCGAGCTCGATCTGGCGCGGGTGCGGTCGGAAGTCGCGGCGACCGATTCGCAAGCCTTGGCGCTTGATCGCGAACGCGCGCTGCATGAACACGCGCTGGCGGTACTGCTGGGCGAAGTGCCGTCGGGCTTTTCGCTGCCCGAGGCCGATTGGGCCGGTGCGTTGCCGATCGTTCCGGCCGGCCTGCCGAGCGCCGCGCTCGCGCGGCGCCCCGACGTCGCCGCCGCGCAGCTGGCGATGCAGGCCGCCGAGCAACGCGCCGGCGTGGCCCGCCGCGCCTGGTTCCCCGACGTCGCGCTGACCGCCGACGGCGGCGTCGCCTCCACCGACCTCGGCGACCTGTTCAAGTGGTCGGCGCGCGCCTGGGGGATCGGCGCGCTGCTGTCGCTGCCGGTGTTCGACGGCGGTCGCCGCGAAGCGGGCGTGCGCAACGCCGAAGCGCAGTGGGACCTCGCCGCCGCGAGCTACCGCGACCAGGTACTGGGCGCCTTCCGCGACGTCGAGGATCAGCTGGCGTCGCTGCGGCTGCTGTCCGATCAGGCGCGCGCGCAGGCGCAAGCCGTCGACGCCGCCGCGCGTGCGACCGCGCTGTCCGACGTGCGCTACCGCAACGGCCTCGTCAGCCAGCTGGAGCTGCTCGACGCCCGGCGCACCGAGCTCGCCAACCGCCGCATCGCGGTGCAGGTGCGCGGGGCGCAGTACGGCGCGACGATCGGCCTGGTCCGCGCGCTCGGCGGGGGGTGGTCGGCCGTGTCGTGACGCCCCCCGCCCGCTGGCGCCCGCGGCTTCCGGGAAGCCGGCCGCTTCGGCCCGGGCCAAGCCCGCGCCTGCCGCCCTCGAACTTCGGTTCGGGGGATAACGCCGGGGCGGCGCCGGGCCCCGCCTGCGGCGCGCAAGACCCGATCGCGGGAGCGGTCTCGCTCGAAGGGCGGTGCGGCTGCGGGTGGGGCGTCCTATGGTCGAGGACGCGTTCTCGTCCGTCCAACCTGCGAAGGTGTTGTCCATGCCGTCGATCCTGCCGCCTCTTTTCCCGCCGCTGTCCGTCCTCGATCTGGTGCCCGTGCAGGTGGGCGCGACGCCGGGCGACGCGTTGCGGCGCAGCCTCGAACTGGCCCGCCATGCCGAAGCGCTGGGCTATACGCGCTACTGGGTGGCGGAACACCACAACATGACGGGCATCGCCAGCGCGGCGACGGCGGTCGTCATCGGCTTCCTCGCGGGCGGCACGTCGGCCATCCGCGTCGGCGCGGGGGGCATCATGCTGCCCAACCATGCGCCGTTGGTCATCGCCGAGCAGTTCGGCACGCTCGCGTCGCTGCATCCGGGCCGCATCGACCTGGGCCTGGGCCGCGCGCCGGGCACCGACCAGGCCACCGTGCGCGCGCTGCGCCGCGATCCGCGCGCCGCCGAATCCTTTCCCGACGACGTGCAGGAGCTGCAGGCGCTGTTCCGCCCCGCCCGGCCCGACCAAGCGGTGCAGGCCGTGCCCGGCGCCGGCCTCGAGGTGCCGCTGTGGATTCTCGGATCGAGCACCTACGGCGCGCAGCTCGCGGCGCACCTCGGCCTGCCTTATGCGTTCGCGTCGCATTTCGCGCCGGATTCGCTCGACGAAGCGCTGGATCTCTATCGGCGGCTCTTCAAGCCATCGCCGCAGCTCGCCGCCCCTCACGCGATGGTCGGCGTCAACATCGTCGCGGCGGCGACGGACGGCGAGGCCCGGCGCCTGTTCACGTCGCACCAGCAGTCGTTCGCCAACCTGCGGCGCGGCCGGCCCGGCCCGCAGCCGCCTCCGATCGACGACATCGACGCCTACTGGTCGCCCGCCGAAAAGGCGATGGCGCAGGACATGCTCGCGTGCTCCATCGTGGGCTCCTCGCAAACCGTGCGATCCGGGCTCGAGCGATTCGTCCGGCGCACCGGCGCGGACGAGCTGATGGTGGTGTCGGCGATCTTCGACGCGCAGGCGCGGCAGCGTTCCTATGGAATCCTGGCGGATGTCGCCGGGTTGCAGCGCCGTTGAATCCCCCGCGCGCCCGTCCCGACCGGAAAGCCGGAACGCTCACGCATGCGCCGCCGGTTCCTTTTCCTCCATCGGGGCCCGGGCGAGGCTGCCCAACAGCTGCTGGCTTTCCTTGATGTCGTACCTGCCGCGCTTTCCGAGGCTCATGTTGATCACCGGTTGCCCGTCCTCCCCCGGCTGTATGAGTTTGGCCTGGCCGGAAGACGCTTCGATCACGTAGGTCTTCTTCCGGGGATGGGCCTGCGCCAGCTGCCGCGCGGACGTCATCGCATGGGAGGCTTCGATTTCATACTTCTTCTTGTTCATCAGGATCACCGTGAGATCCCCGGGCGTCTCGTCGAGCGCCTTCTGGAAGTCCTGGCTGAAGGCGTCTTCCAATTCGCACCGCTTGCCTTTGCTCAGCACGCAATGATCGTCGTCGCCGATCCGGTACCCCCAGGCGCTGGTCGCCCAGGCGGTGTCCGCGCCGGCTTTGTTGGCGGCGGCGGCCAGGTTCGAGACCAAGGCTTTCAGCGCCGCATAATTCCCTTCGGTGCTCGTGTAGTTGTTGGCCCCGAGCTTGACCGTCAGCGCCGCCCCGTCGTCGCCGTCGAATCCGAGCGTCTGCGTGCTGGAGCCGCCCACCGAGAGCATCGGCTTGACGCCGCCTTCCACCCACTTGAGCCCCGCTTTCTCGGTGCACTCCCTCATCATCCGGTGGTTGTTCGGTGAATTGATGTAGTCGGCGTTCTCGAGCCTCTGCTCATCGGCGTGCTTCAGCGGCTGGATGCTGAGGTGCAGGCCTTTCGACTTGGCCATCGCTTCGCAATGGGCGAACATCGTTTCGATCTGGTTCTTGACCCATGAGCCCGGGCCGTCGTCTTGCGCGCCGAAATAGGCGTCCCGGAGGGGGCCGGTGACCGTGACCATGACCGTGTGGTCTTGATCTTTCGCAACCGCCCCGGTCGCCTTCTGCAGCAGGCCTTCCAGTTGCGCAAGGCCGATGGAGCGTTTCGCGAAGGACAAGGTCCCGTAAATGTCCTTTGACGACGGCAGTTGATATCGATCGGCTTCTTCCCGCCACAATCCTTCCCGCTTTTCACGGATCGATGCCGACACGATCCTTTCGACATGAGCCGTCGGAAAGTCCGCGGGTTTCGCAAGCAGCGCGAAACGTTCGTCGAGCAGGGCTGATTTGTGGCGTTTGGGCCGGGGGCCGTGGTCGCCCTGCCCGTGCTCGTCGCCCATCGGACGACTGGCCGAGGTCGTCGCTTCATCGGCCAGAGGGGTTGCCGGAGGGATACCGCTTGTTACCATGAGAGGCTCCTGCTGTTTGGACTGATGGCGACGATTCTGTGCGGCGAGGCGAAGCCATCGATCCCGAATGCGAAGCGATCGACTTGAAAACGAATTCCGCCCGAGGCTCCGGCGCGCCGTCGGCGGCGTCAGTCTTCCTCGGCCTCGATCGTCAGCGCGACCCGCTGCGCCCCGCGCGCCGTGGTCTTCACGACGATCTTCAGCGGTTTGCCGGCGGGCACTTCGCGCCGGAAGTGGTAATCCATGGAATCGGTCTGGCCCGGACTTTCGGTCGGGGCGTCGCGCGTCCATTCGAGTTCGCCGTCGACGTCGACGCGCAGGCCGTGGCGCGCGCCGGCGACCTTGTGCGCGACGACGAAACGGCAGTCGATCTCGAACCGGCGCGCGCGCGACGCGTCGGCCGGGATCAGCAGCGTGGCGACATCGGCAGGGCCCGCGTCGGTGCGCCAGCTTTCCGGCGCGCGGCGCGCCGAGGCGGTCGGGGGGGCTTTCGTCATCGGGTCGCCACGGTACCTCAGGGCATGAATGCGCCGCGTTGCGGGGCCCCGGCCCGCGCGCCCGGTAAACTCCGCGACTTTGCGCACCGAATCCGCCCGGAGCCCGATGGCCGCCACGTCGACAGATCCCCCGTCCTCCTTCGAGTTGAAAGACACGCGGCTGTCGCTGGTGACGGTGGCGTTGAAGCAGGCCGACCCCGCGCTGCTGGCCGACGAGTTGCGGCGCCGGCTCGCGGAGACGCCGAACTTCTTCGACAACGACGCCGTGGTGCTCGACATCTCGGCGCTCGCCGGCGCCGAGGCGCCGCTCGATTTCGTCGGGTTGCTGCGCGCGCTGCGCGGCCATCGCGCGCGGCCGGTGATGGTGTCGGGCGGCAGCGCCGCGCAGGCGGCGGCCGCGCTGGACGCGGGCCTCGCGCCGGCGCCCGAGCCGATGCCCGCGGCCAAGGCGAAGACCGTGGAAGTCACGCGCGAGGTCGAGGTGCCGACGTTCGTCCCGACGCTGGTCATCGACAAGCCGCTGCGCTCCGGCCAGCAGGTCTACGCGAAGGGCGGCGACGTGATCGTGCTCGGCGCGGTGAATCCGGGCGCGGAGGTGATCGCGGACGGCAACGTGCACGTCTACGGCCCGCTGCGGGGCAGGGCGATCGCCGGCTCGAAGGGCAACGCCCGGGCGCGGATTTTCACGACCTGCCTCGAGCCGGAGCTGATCGCGATCGCCGGCGTCTACCGCACCGCGGAAACGGCGATGCCGGCGGACGTCGCCGGCAAAGCGGCCCAGGTGCGCCTGGCCGGCGGCAAGCTGGTGATGGACGCGCTCGATGGCGCCGCCCCGCGGGGGGCATGAGGAAAGCGGCGCGGCCGCATTTCCTCACGAGTTGAAATGACCGAAGACTTCAAGGACCTGAACCCATGGCAAAGATCGTCGTCGTCACCTCCGGCAAAGGCGGAGTCGGCAAGACCACCACGAGCGCGAGCTTCTCCTCCGGCCTCGCGCTGCGCGGCCACAAGACGGCCGTCATCGACTTCGACGTCGGGTTGCGCAACCTCGACCTGATCATGGGCTGCGAGCGCCGCGTCGTGTACGACCTGATCAACGTGATCAACGGCGAGGCGAACCTGCATCAGACGCTGATCAAGGACAAGCAGTGCGAGAACCTGTTCGTGCTGCCGGCCTCGCAGACGCGCGACAAGGAGGCCCTGACCAAGGACGGCGTCGAGCGCGTGCTCCAGGAGCTCGCCGAGATGGCGTTCGACTACATCGTCTGCGATTCGCCCGCGGGCATCGAGACGGGCGCGCTGCTGGCGATGCATTTCGCCGACGAGGCGCTGGTCGTCACGAACCCCGAGGTGTCGTCGGTGCGCGATTCCGACCGCATCATCGGCATGCTCGGCAGCAAGACCAGGCGCGCGATCGACGGCGCCTCGCCGGTCAAGGAGCACCTGGTCATCACGCGCTACAACCCGAGCCGCGTCGAGGATGGCCAGATGCTGTCGCTGACCGACATCCAGGAGATCCTGCGCATCCCGCTGATGGGCGTGATCCCCGAATCGGAAACCGTGCTGCAGGCGTCGAACCAAGGCTTGCCGGCCATCCACCTGAAGGAGTCCGACGTGTCGGAGGCCTACTCGGACCTGGTCGCGCGCTTCCTCGGCGAGGACAAGCCGATGCGCTTCACCGAAGCGGCCAAGGCCGGCTTCTTCAAGCGCATGTTCGGAGGTGGCAAGTGATGTCCTTGTTCTCCTTCCTGCTCGGCGAAAAGAAGAAGACCGCTTCCGTCGCCAAGGAACGTCTGCAAATCATCCTCGCGCACGAGCGCAACGGCCGATCCACGGCGGATTACCTGCCCGCGCTGCAGCGCGAGCTGGTCGCGGTGATCTCGAAATACGTGGCCATCGACCCGAACGACATCAAGGTGAACCTGGAGCGCCAGGACGACCTGGAAGTGCTCGAGGTGAAGATCGAACTGCCGGACTCGGCGCGCTGAAGGCCCGCCGGCGCGCGGCCCCGCGCGCC
>JBEVLR010000003.1:0-3468 GCA_040509075.1 Burkholderiaceae bacterium
GTCAGTGCACGTTCGGAGCGGCGCCCGGCTGGCTCGTCGGGGGCGCGAACATCTCGCCGACGTCGACGGCGTCGAAGCGGTACTGCGCGCCGCAGAAGTCGCAGCCGATCTCGATGTCGCCGCGTTCCCGCAGGATCGATTCCGATTCCTCGCGGCCGAGGTTCCTGAGCATGTTGCGCACGCGCTCCGGCGAGCAGCTGCACGCGAACGCCGGATGCTGCGGATCGAACAGCCGCAGCGGCTCTTCCCAGAACAGGCGGTGCAAGATGGTGGGCGTGTCCAACGTCAGCAGCTCGTCCGCCTTCAGCGTGCCCGCCAGGAGCGCGATGCGGTTGAACGCGTCGTCGTCGATCCCCGCCTGCGCCGCGCCGGCCAGGTTGCCCGCGCCCTCGATCGGCAGCCGCTGGATCAGCAGCCCGCAGGCCGACCCGCCGTCCGACGCCAGCACGATGCGGGTCTCGAGCTGCTCGGATTGGCGCATGTACTGCTCGAGCATCGCCGCGACGTCGCCCACGGTCGCCCCGTCGGGCGTTTCCAGCGGCACGATGCCCTGGTACGGTTGCTGGCCGGACTCCCGGTCCTGCGGATCGAGCGTGATCGCGCAGCGGCCGCCGCCGCGCTGGTTGACGAGGTCGCCGAAGCTCGCCTGCGGCGCGACGTCGCCCTGCACCTTCGCGGTGACGCGAAAACGCAGGTCGGCCTGCGCCTCGGCCACGGCGAGCTTGACCGGGCCGTCGCCCTGCACCTGCAGGATCAGCGCGCCGTCGAACTTCAGGTTGGCCTGCATCAGCGTCGCCGCGGCGGCCATCTCGCCGAGCATGTTCTGGACGGCCGGCGGCCATGCGCCGCTGGCGGCGCGCCGCCGCAGCACGTCTTTCCAGCTGCCGGTCAGGCGCACCAGCATGCCGCGCACCGGCAGGCCTTCGAACAGGAATTTGTGCAGGTCGCTCATGTGAAAACCTTCCCGCACGCTCATCGCGCCGGATCCGCCGCCGGGGCATCGATGCGCACGGCGGTGCCGCGGTGCCGCGCGGCGTTGTCCACGTAATGCGCCGCGCTGGCCTTCAGCCTCGCGACCTGATCGTCGGTCAGCGTCCGGATGGCTCTCGCCGGGCGGCCCACGATCAGCGAATTGTCGGGGAACTCCTTGCCCTCGGTGACGAGCGAGCCGGCGCCGACGATCGAATTGCGGCCGATCCGGGCGCCGTTCATCACCACCGCCTGGATGCCGACGAGCGAGTTGTCGCCCACCGCGCAGCCGTGCAGCATCGCCTGGTGGCCGACCGTCACGTCGGCGCCGATCGTGAGCGGAAATCCGATGTCCGTGTGCAGCACGGCGCCGTCCTGCACGTTGGTGCGCTCGCCGACCGTGATCCATTCGTTGTCTCCGCGCAGCACGGCGCCGTACCAGACGCCGGCCCCCGAGCCGAGCGCGACGCGGCCGAGGACGGTCGCGGAATCGGCCACCCAGGCGCCGTCGTCGAGGCGGGGGCGGTCGTCGCCGAGTCGGTAGAGGGCCATCAGGATTCTCCGGTGGATTGGATCGGCGTGCGGGGCCGCGGGAGCGGCGCCCACGGCGGGGGCGATCCGATTTTACGGAATGCGCGGTGCCGGCCGGCGTCCGGACGAAGACGAGATGGGGACGATCAGCCGAGCCGCAACAGCTCGTCCTCGCTGAAGCCCGCGGCGCGGCGCGCTTCGAGATTGAACGGCCCTCGCAGCCTAGGTGCTCCGTACTTCAGGGCCAGCTCGGCGTAGGTGGCGACGGGATCGAGGTCACGCTCCGCACACAGGTACCTAAACCATCGATTGCCGACGTACACGTGCCCTATCTCGTCGCGAAGAATGATGTCGAGGATTTCGGCGCCACGCTTGTCGCCGGCGCTCACGAGCTTGTTGCGTATCGGAGGCGAAGCATCAAGGCCCCGCGCCTCGAGGGTTCGGGGCACCAAGGCGATCCGTGCAAGTAGGTCGTGCTTCGTCTTGTCAGCCATCGTCCAAAGAGCGTCATGCGCCGGGAAGTCACCGTAGGCGAATCCAAGCTCGACGAGTCGATCACTGAGCAAGGTGAAGTGGAAGGCCTCCTCGCGGGCGACCTTCATCCAATCAAGATAGAACTCATCCGGCATTCCTTCAAAGCGCCAAGACAAATCGACCGCCAGATCCACCGCGTTGAACTCGATGTGCGCCAGCGCATGCATGAGCGCGGCCAGGCCGTCGGGCGAGTTCACGGAGCGCTGCTTCAACTGGGTGTGCGGCACCAGCGGCGGCCGCTCGGGGCGGCCCGGAACCCCGGGCGGCTCGGCGATGGGCTCGTCGGCGCCGACCGGCAGCGCCGCGTCGAGCTGCGACGCCAACGCGGCCTTGGCCCACGGATCGGGGGTCAGCAGCACGGCGAGGGACAGTCGGCGCAGGGTCGTCACGGCGCCATGTTACGTGGCCCGGCGGCCCGCGGCGCCGGCCGCGCCCGCCCACGCCGGGAGCCCGCCCGCGCGACCCGGGCCTAACCGCGCGGATGGTGCTTCGAATGCAGCTGGCGCAACCGCTCCCGCGCCACGTGCGTGTAGATGGTCGTCGTCGAGATGTCCGCATGGCCCAGCAGCAGCTGCACGGCGCGCAGGTCGGCGCCGTGGTTGAGCAGGTGCGTCGCGAACGCGTGGCGCAGCGTGTGCGGCGAGATGGGCGCCTGGATGCCGGCGATCGCCGCGTATTTCTTCACGAGGGTCCAGAACATCTGGCGCGTCATCGGCGCCGCGCGCGCCGTGACGAACAGCGCATCGCTGCGGCGGCCGTCCAGCAGCGCGCCGCGCGCGCCGTCCAGCCAGGCGTCGAGCCAACGCCGCGCTTCTTCCCCGAACGGCACCAGGCGCTCCTTCGAGCCCTTGCCCATCACGCGCACGACGCCGTCGGCCAGGCTGAGGTTCGTCAGCCGCAGATCGACCAGCTCGCTGACGCGCAGCCCGCTCGCGTACATCAGCTCCAGCATCGCGCGGTCGCGCGATCCGAGCAGCGTGTCGAGGGCGGGCGCGCCGAGCAGCGCGTCCACCTGCCCCTCGCTCAGCGTCTTGGGCACCCGCATCGCCTGCCGCGCCGGGCGCAGGCGCAGCGTCGGATCCTCGGCGACGAGGCGTTCGCGCAGCGCCCAGCGGTAAAAGCGCCGGAAGACCGCGAGACGGCGGTTGGCGCTGGTCGCCTTGCCCTCCGCATGGCGCGCGAGCATGTAGCCCTGCACGTCGCTCGTGCGCGCCTGGGTGAGCCCGCGCGCCGGCGCGTCGGCGAGCCAGGCCGCGAACAGCGACAGGTCGCGCCGGTAGGCGGCGAGCGAATTGCGGGCCAGGCCGTCCTCCAGCCACAGCGCGTCGAGGAAGCGGTCGATCACCGCCTGGCTGGCCGGCAGCGGCTCGGACGATGGCGCGTCGCCAGCCATTCACCGCCCCCCTTCGCCCGCCGGGCCGCGGCCCGGCGCCG
>JBEVLR010000004.1:0-10677 GCA_040509075.1 Burkholderiaceae bacterium
CTGGTCGGGCGAGTTGGTGTACTTGCCCTTGAACGCCTCGATGAACTTGGTGTTCTCGGGGGCCTTGTTTTCGATCGACCAGGGGCTGCCGATCCACAGATTGTTTGACGCGCCGCCGGTGGCGAGATCGAAAATCTTGACCGAGTTCATGCCGTTGCCGCCGATGACCGGCACGTTCAGACCCACCTGACGCGCCTGCACCATGATGGGCGCGCCTTCGGCCAACAAGGCCGACAACACGAGCGCATCCGGGTTGGTGCCCTTGATCTTGGTGAGCTGGGCCTTGAAATCGACGTCGCCCTTCGCGAAGGTCTCCGTGGTCGTGACGTTGACGTTCAGGTCGCCGAGCGCCTTCTTGAGGTTGTCGTAGCCGCTCTTCGTGAAGACGTCGTCGTTGCCGTACAGCACCGCGACCTTCTTGATGTTCGCGTGCTTCACGGCGGTCTTGATCGTGACGGGCAGCACATCCGCCTCGGTGACGGAGTTGCGGAAGACGTGGTCGCCGATCGACGTGATGCCGTCGGCGGTGTTGGAGGTGCCGAAGACCACCGTCTTCGACGCCTGCGCGATCGGATCGGCGGCCAGAGCGGAGTTCGACAGCGTCGGGCCGAACAGCATCAACGCC
This sequence comes from Burkholderiaceae bacterium, assembly GCA_040509075.1. Taxonomy (GTDB): domain Bacteria; phylum Pseudomonadota; class Gammaproteobacteria; order Burkholderiales; family Burkholderiaceae_C; genus Scleromatobacter. The sequence goes on from JBEVLR010000004.1 coordinate 626, forward strand.
TTGTCCTGGAAGATGAGCTTCTTGAACGCGTTGATGGCTTCTTCCTTCTTGCCCTGCTCATCCTCGATCACCAGCACGATCCGGTTGCCGTTGACGCCGCCCGCGGCGTTGATCTCGTCGACGGCGAGCTGGAAGCCGTTGCGGATGGCGAGGCCGTATTGGGCCGCGCCGCCCGACAGCGCCTCGGCCACGCCGACCTTGATGTCGGCGGCGGATGCATGCGTCGCGGCGCCGAGCATGGCGGCGACGGCGCAGGCCTGGGTGAGGCGTCGGATCGGATTCATTCGCATTGTCTCCATGGGGCACGGGCGTTTCGATGACACCCGCAAATGTAAGCGCTCCTTCCGGGCGGAAAAGAACGGTGGCTTTTTGATAAGATGAATGCGAATGATTCGCATGTCCATGAGAAATAACGGACGTCCACGGCTTTCGCCTTCCAACCACTTCAGCGCACTCGAATGACCCGTCTCACACCGATCGCCAGCGCCCTGTTGGCGCTGTCCACCGCACCGGCCGCCTGGTCGCAGGCCACGCCGCCCACCTCCATCGGCACCACGGTCGCCGCAGCATCCGCATCGGCCCCCGGCGGCGTCCAAAGCGTGACGGTGGAAGGGGCGGCGTCGACCGATTTCGGCAGGAACGGCACGTCGCTGAGCAAGCTGCCGGCCGACCTGCACGACGTGCCGCAATCGATCACCGTGCTGAGCAAATCGCTGCTGCAGAGCCAGGGGGCCGCGTCGCTGGCGGACGCGCTGCGCAACGTTCCCGGCATCACGCTGGGCGGCGCGGAAGGCGGCCAGATCGGCAACAACATCAACCTGAACGGCTTCACCGCGCGCACCGACATCTACCTCGACGGCTTCCGCGACCGCGGCCAGTACTACCGCGACACCTTCGCGCTCGATTCCGTCGAGGTGCTGATGGGGCCGTCGTCGATGCTGTTCGGCCGCGGCTCCACCGGCGGGGTGATCAACCAGGTCAGCAAGGCGCCGCAGCGCAAGGCCGTCACCGAGGTCGACGCGTCGGTGACCACCAACGGCATGGCGCGCACGACGGCCGACATCGGCCGCCCGATCGACGCGACGTCGGCGCTGCGCGTCGCCGTGATGGCCCAGCACGGCGCGCCGACCACGCGCGATGAGATGAAGAACACCGATTTCGGCATCGCGCCGTCGTTGAAGCTGGGCATCGGCACACCGACCGAAATCACCCTGTCGGCGCTGCTGCAGCGCAACCACGACATGCCCGACTACGGCGTCTCGCCGTACAACGGACGCCCCGTCAACGTGCCGCGCGACACTTTCTACGGCTACGAAGACGACCGAACCAACCAGGAGGTCGCCACGTTCTCGGCCCTCGTGTCGCATCGCTTCGGCGCGGACACCACCTTGCGCAACGAGATCCAGAGCAACTCCGTGCACGTCGATGCGCGCGAGACCGCGTCGCAGTCGATCGGCGTCGCCGTCCCGAGCGCCGTCAATGGATTCCGCGCGTTCACGTCGGCCGATCCGTTTTCCTCGCTGTCCGTCAAGCTGCAGAGCCATGACCGCGTCATCAACGACCATTCCGTGTTCGATCAGCTCGACCTGTCGACCCGGCTGGACACCGGCCCGCTGCATCATGAGCTGCTCGCCGGCGGCGAGCTCGGCCAGGACACCTACTCCAACCAGTCGTACACGCGGACGGGATCCTGCGGCGGCGTCACGATGGCCGCCGGCTTCGTGGGCTGCGAATCGCTGACGCATCCGGTCTACGCCGACACGCCCGCCAACGCGCCCGACGTGAAGACCAACCTGTCGCGAAGCACGGCCGATTCCTCGGGGCTCTACCTCAGCGACACGCTGAGCCTGGGCCCGCGATTCAAGCTCGTCGCCGGCGTGCGCCGCGACTGGTTCGACGCGAAGATCGCGAATTCGATCCCGTCGGCCACGACCCCGAAATCCGTCTCCCAGAACGTGGCGTTCACCAGCTATCGCGCCGGCGGCATCTGGCAGCCGACGCTGGCGCAGTCCTACTACGCCAGCTACAGCACCTCGTTCAACCCGTCGCTCGAACAGCTGACCAACACCACCGGCGCGACCTCGCCGTTGCCGCCCGAGACGAACAAGGCCTTCGAGGCGGGCGGCAAGGTCGACCTGTTGAACGGCACGCTGTCCCTCAACGGCGCCGCGTTCCAGATCACGAAGGACAACGCCCGGTCGGCCGACGCGGGCGGCAACTACACGGCCACCGGCACCGTGCGCGTGCGCGGCGCGCGCGTCGGCGGCTCGGGCCTGGTCTCCAAAGGCTGGAAAGCGTTCGCGGGCGTCGCTTACCTCGATGCGAAGATCATCGACGGCGTCGGCGTGGGCACCCAGGGCAAAGTCCCGGCCAACACGCCTCGCGGCTCCGCCACGCTGTGGACGACTTATGAGTTCATGCCGCACTGGGAGCTCGGCGGCGGCGGCGTCTACCAGTCCAGGCGCTACGCGTCCAACACCGATGCCGTTCAGGTCGGAGGCTACGCTCGTTGGGACGGCACGCTGGCCTATCGCCAGCCACGGTACGATGTGCGCCTGAACGTGTTCAACATCGGCGACCGGAAGTACTACGACGCGCTGATCCCGTCCGACGGCGGACGCGCGGTGCCGGGAACGGGTCGCAGCGCCATGCTGTCGGTGTCCTACCACCTGTAAGAGAGAACGCCCCGTCGAGCGACGGCGGCAGCGCCCAGATGCTCGTCGCCATCCCGAACGCGTTGAACGCGCAACAGCTGCAGGCCCTGCGCGCGCGGCTCGACGCGGCCCCCGATTCGTGGGTCGACGGCCGCGTGTCGGCCGGCTACCAAGGAGCGCCGGTCAAGCTCAACGAGCAGGTCGACGAGCGTTCGGACGCCGCCGCCGCGTGCCAGGGCATCGTCCTCGGCGCGCTCGAGCGGCATCCGCTGTTCATCAGCGCGGCGTTGCCCAACGAGGTCTACCCGCCGATGTTCAACCGCTACGGCGTCGGCATGGCTTTCGGAGCGCACGTCGACGGCAGCGTGCGCATCCAGCCGCACACCGGCCGCAAACTGCGCACCGACATCTCCGCCACGCTGTTCCTGAGCGAGCCGGACGAATACGACGGCGGCGAACTTGTCGTGCACGACCCGTTCGGCGAGCATCGGGTGAAGCTGGCCGCCGGCGACATGGTCGTCTACCCGGCGACCAGCCTGCACGAAGTCACGCCGATCACGCGCGGCCGCCGCATCGCATCGTTTTTCTGGGTGCAGAGCCTCGTGCGGGACGACGCGCAGCGCACCATGCTGTTCGAGCTCGACAACGCCATCCAGCGGTTGAACGCGTCCGGCGCCGATGAGCAGGCCCGGCGCACCCTGATCGGCCTGTACCACAACCTGATGCGTCAATGGAGCGACACTTGAGCGCGCCGCTTTCCCCGCGGAAGGACGGCCCGCCGGCCTCCCGGGCGGGCCTCGTCGCGTGGCTGCGGAAAACCCACGGCTGGATCGGCCTGTGGGGCGCGACGCTGGGCCTGCTGTTCGGCATCAGCGGGATCTGGCTGAACCACCGCTCGGTGCTGCCGCTGCAGGCCGCGCAACAGCGCAGCAACTTCCAGATCGCTTTGCCCGATCCCGGCCCGGTCGACGCGCAGACCATGGCGGCGTGGCTGCAGGTGACGCTGTCGATTCGGCAGCAGGCCACCAGCGTCCGCGTCGAGCCCGCGAAACCGGCCGCCTGGCTGGAACGGCCCGACCGCGGCGGCCAGGGGGGCGAGCACCGCAACGGCGGGCACGCCGCGCCGGGCGCGCAGGGCGGCGACGCCGAGCGCACGCGCAGCCGCAGCCGGGAGCCGTCGCGTGCGGCCGAGCCCGCGGCCGCCTCGGCGTCCGCCGGGATGCGGGCGCCCGAACCGTCCGCGCCGGCGCCGGCCGTCCCGATGCAGCCCGAGCACTGGACGATCGCCTTCGGCGGCCCGCAGACCCTGGTGCAGGCCGACTACTGGGTCGGCAACCATTCGGTCGGCATCCGCCGCACCGAGAACGGCGTCGTCGCCACGCTGACCAACCTGCACAAGGGCGTCGGCATGCCGGTCGCGTGGATCCTGCTGGTCGACACGCTGGCCGGCAGCCTGATCCTGCTGTCGCTGTCCGGCCTCGCGCTGTGGACGTTGACGCGCCGCAAACGCCTGGTCGGCTTCGCGATCTTCAGCGCGTCGCTCGCCGCCGCCGCCGGGCTGGCGCTCGCGCGCCTGTAGGCGGCGCCCGCCTTCCCCAAAGGGCGCCCGCCCAGGCCGCCGCCCGCTTTTCGGGTAAGGTCGGCGCCTGGCAATCGACACGAGAGGCTTCGTGAGCATTCGGACGAGACTGTTGCTGCTCGTATTCGCCGTCTGGCTGCCCGCGATGGCGGGGTTCGGCATCCTGGCGCGTTCCACCTACCTGCACGAGACCCAGGTCGCGACCGACCACGTGCGCGACCTCGGAAGATCGATCTCTTTCGTGATCGACGGCGAGCTCGACAAGCGTGCGGCGATCGCCCGCACGCTGGCGTCGTCGATCGCGTTGCGCGACGGCGACCTGAAGCGTTTCTACGACGAAGCCAAGACCGCCACCGACGGCACCGGCAACACGATGATCCTGGTCGACGCGGTCAATCAAGTCGCCAACACGAAGCAGCCGTTCGGCGCGCCGCTGCCGGCCCGCGGCTGGCTGCCCGATCCGCCGCTGATCTCGGGCGCGCCGGTCGTCACCAACCTGCTTTCGAGCCGGATCGACCGCGCCCCGGTGCTCACCGTGATGGCCGGGCAGCCGGGTGCGTCGCCGCAGCGCTACAACGTCGGCATCGCTTTTTCGCCGGCGGTGATCCAGCAGGCGCTGGACCTGCAGAAGGTGCCCCCGGGCGTGATCGTCAGCGTGATCGACGGCGATTTCCGCACCGTCGCCCGCAACCGCGACCCGCAGAAATGGCTGGGCGTGCGGGCCGCGTCCGACACCGTGAACATGCTGGGCCGCGGCGACAACGACCGGACGTTCGACTCGTTCACGCGCGAGGGCGCGCCGTCGCTCGCCTACGTGATGCGTTCGAGCCGCTACGGATGGAGCGTCGTGGTGGGGCTACCGAAGGCCGCGCTCGACAAGCCGGCGATCCGCGTCACCGTCCAGGCTTTCGCCGCGGCGGGCATCCTGGGCGCGATCGGCCTCCTGCTGGCGCTCTACGCGGCGCGCAAGATCGGCCAACCGATGCTGGCGCTCAGCGACGCCGCGGCCGAACTGGGGCGCGAGCGCGTGCCGGCGCCGTTGCGCACGGGCTTGTCCGAGGCCGACACGGTGGGCGCCGCCCTCCACGAGGCCGGCCTGCGCTCGACGCGGGCGACCGAAATGCTGGAATCGCGCGTCGCCGAAGCGATCCGCCAGACCGAGGAAGCGCAGACCCGGCTGCTCGACGGCCAGAAGCACGAGGCGATCGGACGCCTGACCGGCGGCCTCGCGCACGACCTGAACAACTTCCTGCAAACCATGAGCACCGGGCTGCAGGTGCTCGATCGCCTGGTCACCGACGACGGCGGCCGGCGCGTGATCGAAGCCAGCACGCGCGCGCTCAACAAGGCGGCGACGCTGGTGCGGCAGATGCTCGCGTTCGGCCGCTCGCAGCCGCTGATGCCGCAGCCGATCGACCTGCACGATTTCGTGCTGCGCTGCGAGGACCTGATGGGCCGCGCGGTCGGCGGGCGCGTGCGCCTGACCGCCGACATCGACCCTGGCCTCCCGCCGCTGATGGCGGATCCGACGCAGCTCGAATTGGCGCTGCTCAACCTCGTGTTCAACGCGCGCGACGCGATGCCCGACGGCGGCACCGTGATCATCCGCGGCCGCATGGCGAGCGCGACGCAGACGTCGGCGCTGACGCCGGGCCGCTACCTCGCGGTCGACGTCGCCGACACGGGCGGGGGAATGGATCCCGAGGTGCTGCAGCGCGTGTTCGAGCCGTATTTCACGACGAAGGCGGTCGGCGTCGGCAGCGGACTCGGCCTGCCCCAGGTGCGCGCGTTCGCGATCCAATCCGGCGGCGCGGCGACCATCAGCAGCGAGCGCGGGGTCGGGTCGACGGTGTCCATCCTGCTGCCGGTGTCGGCCGATCCGGTCGCCGTCCGCCAGCGGCCCGAAGGCGTGCCTTCGCAGTTCACGCCGCTGCGCGTGCTGTTCGTCGAGGACGACCTGCTCGTCTCGTCGGTCGTGGTGCCCGCGCTGCGCGCGGCCGGCCACAGCGTCAAGCACTGCCTGACCGGCGACGCCGCGCTGCGGGCGCTGCAGGACGGCGACCTGTTCGACATCGTGTTCACCGACGTGGTGATGCCGGGCTCGATGAACGGCCTGGACCTGGCCGCGTGGTGCCGGCGGAACATGCCGTCGATCGCCGTGGTCGTCGCGACCGGCTACACGACCCAGCACATCGACGCGGGCGTCAAGGTGTTCTCGAAACCCTATTCCCTGGACGACCTGTTGACGGAGCTCCAGGTGTCGGCGCGGGTGAAGGCGGCCTGACGCGCCGGCCGCGGCTCTCGCGCAGCCGGGCAGCTTCGAGATGCGGCGGCCTCACGTGCCGGCATCGCGATCGGGCGCATTGCGCACGATCAATCCGACGGCGGGATCCTTCAACCGACCTTTTTTATCGAGCAGGCGGGGCTGGAGCTCGCGCCGGACTTTGGCGGCGGTGTCCGGGGCGAGGACGCCATCCTCCTCCTGGGCGACGGCGCGCAGCGCGGCGAAGGCGGCTGGCGAAAGCCGATCGATCGCGCCCAGCGCCTCGTGCATCTGCGCGACGCGGGTGTTGAGCTCTTCGCGCGCCTTCGGCGCCATGCGGTAGGACTGCCCGGCCCACGAATCGGCGTTCCGGCGTCCCAAACGGATCAGTCGGCCTTCGATGTCTTTCCGGGACACGCCCAGCACCGCCGCGGCGACTTCCGGACGCAATGCATCGCGATTCACCTCGATGAGCTGCACCAGCTCGCGCAAGTCGGACGGCAGGCTCGTGGCCCAGCGATAGAGCGCGGGCGCGGTTTTCATGGCGCCGACGGTGAAGACGAGCGCGGCAACCGTCATCAAGCCGGAAATGAAGGCTTCGTCCGCATTGGCGATCGCCACCGCTTCGTCCACCGTCCGCTCGCGGTAGCCGGACACGCCGTTTTCCCGCAGGCCTTCGCGGCCTTGCTCTTGCTGCTCGTCGTCCACATGAAAGTGGCCGGTCCTGAAATTGACCTCTTTGAAGACGCCGTCGTGCGCCTCGTACTCGCCGTAGCAGACCCCGCGCTTGGCGCCCGGAACCAGGGCGTTCCCCTGAAAGAAACTCGAGTGCGACAAATAGCCGCGCAAGGTCCAACGGTTGCGTCCCGAGTAGAAACGGTTGTCCTCGTCGATCGCGAACATCTTGCGGTTCGTCTGCAGCCCCAGAATTTTCGCGCGCGTATCGACGGGCTTGCCCGTGCGGTCGAAGATCTTGCCGCCGTCGAAATGGTTTCGGTGGGCGGCGAGCTCCTCGTCGTTCATGTACCAGGCCTTCATCGGGAAGGGATCGATCGGCGGCCAGTTCCAGTGCTTCTCCTGCCCGATCTTTTCTTCGAGCATGCCGGGCACGTTCTGGAACCGGGCACCAGGCGCCGCCGGGAGCACGGGCGCGCAGCCCGGCCGTCGAATGGGTTCCCGAGCGGCGGGAGCCGCAGTGTGGTCGACGAGGATCATGGCCGGCCTCCCGGGATTGCCGAGCTCGGCCGCCATCGCCGCGACATCGGGCTCCTCGGGAATGCCGGCAGCGCAGGTCGGCCACCGGACGGCGCCGCCGAGCAATCCGGGCGGAGGCGAGCAAGCGCCGGCCTCCCCGGCGACGGCGTTCCTCGCGGACAAACCTGCCAACGCGCCGTTCATCGGCTTGTTGCTTGTAGCGCTGGGGCTGCCGATCCGCACCGATTCAGCCAAAGCCAGAACCCCGAAAAAGGTCGCCAGGGTCACTTTCATGTCAGCTGTCCGCGAATTCGTGAATCGGGTTGTCTTCTCCCATCGCCGGCATCATGTCGACATCGACAAAATTCCCGCATCGGCAGGCTAAGCAATGAATTCAAATGCGAAATTTGCTGACGAGTAAATGCGGTTCAGGAACGGGATCGCGAAAATCTTCCGACGCAGTCATTGGCCGATGCATCCGGCCATGATGGCTGGCGTTGCCGAGGCCGATCGGGTGGCTAAGCGCCGCCCGGGAGCCGGGCGGCCTTGCGCGGCTTCTTCGCCGCCGCGCGCGGCCGGCACCCGCCGCATTTGCCGTACAGCGTGATCTCGTGCCGTTCCACCGCGAATCCGGGCGGGGCGAGGCCGGCCAGGTCGCCGGGGCACGCGTGCACGTCGAAGACCCGTCGGCAGACGTCGCAGCGGAAGTGGTGGTGGTGGCCGCGCTGCGCGATCTCGTAGCGCGGCGTTTCGCCGGGCAGCGTGACGGCCTGGATCGCGCCTTCGTCGACGAGCGCCTTCAGGTTGCGGTAGACCGTCGCGAGCCCCAGCGCGGGAACGTGGCGGCGCGCTTGGCCCAGCACCTCGGCCGGCGACAGCGGACGGCCGGCCTGCGCGATGACCTGGCGGATGGCGGTGTTCTGGCGGGTCGAGCGTTCCATGGCGCGGCGCTGTTCGATGGGCGGTATTGAGGACGCATTATCATTAGCGGATGCCGCAAGGAGTGTCCCCCATCGTCCTGACCTTGGCCGCCGTCGCCTCGACGCTGGGCGGCGGCGCGATGGCGCTGCGCTTGCGCGATCGCCTGCACTACCTGCTCGGCTTCACCGCAGGCGTGCTGCTGGGCGTCGTCGCGTTCGACCTCCTGCCGGAAATCTTCGCGCTGGCGCGGACGCACGCGTTCGAGCCGACCGCCGCGATGATCGCGCTGGTCGTCGGTTTCCTGCTGTTCCACGGCCTCGAGAAGTTCGTGCTCGTGCACCCGGCGCAAGAAGACCACTACGCGCACCATCACCACCCCCACGCCGGCATCGCGTCGGCGCTGGTGCTCGCGGCGCACAGCTTCATGGACGGCGTGGCGATCGGCATCGGCTTCCAGGTCTCGGCGGCGGTCGGGACGGCGGTGGCGATCGCGGTGGTGGCGCACGATTTCTCCGATGGCCTGAACACGGTGAGCCTGATGCTGCGCCACCGCAATTCCGCGCGCCGCGCGTTGGCGATGCTGCTGGTCGACGCGCTGGCGCCGCTGTTGGGCGTGCTGTCGACGCTCGCGTTCGCGATCCCGCCGTTCCAGTTGATGGCCTACCTCGGTTTCTTCGCCGGCTTCCTGCTGTACATCGGCGTCTCGGACATCCTCCCGGAAGCCCATTCCCACGCTGGCCCGGGCGCCGCCGTGAAGCTGATCGGGCTGACGTGCTGCGGCGCGGCGTTCGTCTTCGCGGTGGTGCAACTGTCGGCCTGAGCGTGTCGCGGCCCCCCGGCGGGATTCGAGCCGAGCGGCGCGGCCTCATCGGCCCGGGCGTCAGCCGCCGCGCACGGGCCAGCTCCGGGACGCGTCCGGCAACGTCACCCAGGCGAGCAACGCGTTGACGAGCTGCATCGCGTCGATGGGCTTGGCGACGTGCGCGTTCATGCCCGCCGCCAGGCATTCCTGCTTGTCGGTTTCCATCGCGCCGGCGGTCATCGCGATCACGGGCAGCTTCGCGCCTTGCGTCGTGCGGCGGATCAGGCGGGTGGCTTGCAGGCCGTCCATGTCGGGCATCTGCATGTCCATCAGCACCACGTCGAACGGCGCCTTGCGCACCCATTCGACGGCCTCGCGGCCGTTTTCCGCGAGCGTCACCACCAGGCCGCCCGCTTCGAGGAAGGCGGTGGCGACCTGCTGGTTGACCGGGTTGTCTTCCGCGATCAGGGCGCGCGCGCCGCGGATGGCCCGCATCGCCTCGGCCAGGTCGAGCCGCCGCGGCGCCGGCGCGGCCGGCGCCGCTTCGCCGTGCTGCAGGCGGACGACGGCGTCGAACAGCCTCGACGGCGTCACCGGCTTCACGAGGATGTCGACGCCCGGCAAATGGCGCAGCAGGTC
>JBEVLR010000005.1:0-5850 GCA_040509075.1 Burkholderiaceae bacterium
CGCGCGGGGGCGCCCTTGCGCGGCGTCTGCGTGCGCGGCGGCCTGTCGACGCGCCGCGCGAGCGCCAGCATCAGTTGCCGCGCGTTGTGGAAGTCGCCGCGCCACAGCAGGCCGACGCCTTCGCCGACCAGCCGGTGGGCGTCGCCCGCGCCCAGCGTGTCGTCGACCGGCAGCAGCGCGGCCGGCGGCGCCTGCGATTCGGACCGCCAGCGCGCGCGTCGCGTCGTCGCGCCTTCTTCCCAGGAGATCCAGGACTCGTCGTCGTTCATCCGCGGATCATGACATCCCGCGCGCCCGGGCGGCGGCCGCCGCGCCGGCCCGGGCCCTCAGACGCGGTTCAACGACATCCCCGCGGTGCTGCGCAGCCGATCGATCACATGGGAGGCGATGCGGTTCAGCGGCAGCACCTCGTGCGCCGCGCCGTGCGCGATCGCTTCGCGCGGCATGCCGAACACGACGCAGCTCGCCTCGTCCTGGCACACGTTGTAGCTGCCGGCGTCCTTCATCGCCCGCATCGCCTTCGCGCCGTCGGCGCCCATGCCGGTGAGCATGATGCCGAGCGCGTTCGGGCCGACCACGCGGGCCGCCGACTCGAACATCACTTCGACCGAAGGCTTGTGGCGGTTCACGGGCTCGCCGTCCCGGACGCGCGCGATGTAGTTCGCCCCCGATCGTTCGACGCTCAAGTGGAAGCCGCCGGGCGCGATGTACGCGTGGCCGGGCAGCACGCGTTCGCCGTCCACGGCTTCCTTCACGCGGATCTTGCACAGGCTGTCCAGCCGGTCCGCGTACGACTTGGTGAATCCGGGCGGCATGTGCTGCGTGATGACCACGCCCGGCGAATCGTGCGGCAGGCTGGTCAGCACTTCCTTGGTCGCCTCGGTGCCCCCGGTGGAGGCGCCGATGAAGATCAGCTTCTCGGTCGACAGCCGGCCGATCGACGCCGGCGCGGCTTTCGCGGGCGCTCCGGCGTCGGCCGCCGACGGCGCGGCGACGTGCAGCTTCGAGACGCGCGCCTTCGAGGCGGTGCGCACTTTCTCGGTGATCTCGTCGGCGAGCTGCTTCAGGCCGTCGGCCACGCCGATCTTGGGCTTGGCGACGAAATCGATCGCGCCGAGCTCGAGCGCCTTCAACGTGACCTCGGCGCCGCGCTCGGTCAGCGTGGACACCATCACGACCGGCATCGGCCGCAAGCGCATCAGCTTGGACAGGAAATCGATGCCGTCCATGCGCGGCATCTCGACGTCGAGCGTGATGACGTCGGGGTTCAGGTTGCGGATCATCTCGCGCGCGGCGAACGGGTCGCTCGCGGCGCCGACGCATTCCATGTCGGGTTGCCGGTTGATGATCTCGGTCAGCAGGCTGCGCACCAGCGCGGAGTCGTCGACCACCACTACACGTGTCTTCGTCGTCATTGTCGTCTCGCTGTCATGTCGGTGCCGGGTGGGCGTGGGGACGGGCCCGTTTCAGAACAGGTCCACCGAGCCGCCGCCGGTCGTCGCGGGCGCGGCGTTCTGCGCGGCCAGGCGATCTTGCTGCGCCAGCGCGTCGGAATTCGTCGGCGCCAGGCGCTTGACCATGGCCTTGCCGCTGGCCGGCAGGTAGCAGACCTTGCGCGGGTAGATGTCCATCACGTCCTTGGAAACGATGGGGATGCGCTCCACGTTGAGGAAGTCCATCACGAACTTCGTGTTGCGCTCGCCGACGTTGATGCTGTTCATGCCCGCGATGACCGCCCCGCCGCCGAAGACCTTCGCCTCCATCGTGAGCCGGGACGCGCCGCGCTTCATCATTTCGTTGATCAGCAGCTCCATCGCGTAGGTGCCGTAGCGGCCCGACTCGCCCGTGCCCTCGGGCAGCATGAAATGGTTCATGCCGCCGATCTTGGCCTGGCGGTCGTACAGGCACGCGGCGATGCACGAGCCGAGCGTCGTCATGATCAGCAAGTCTTCGTTGTCGACGTAATGCTCGCCGGGCAGCACCTTCACGGCCTCGTTCTGGAAATGCGCGTCATAGAAGAAGAACGACGCTTCGCCGGGTTTGCGCGCGACCGATTTCAGCTTCTCGAGGCGCGATCCCGGGCCGGAGGTCTGGCGCGGCATCGGCGGGCGCGTGCCCTGGGCGGAGGGCGTGGATTGGAGTGCGGCCATGGGCGGGAAGCTGAGGTGGTGGGATGTGCGCGGGGCGGCGGCGGGGGGGGGCGCGTCAGACGCGCTCGTAGATCGTCTTGCCGCGCAGCTGGAACAGGTCGCGCGATTCGGTGAAGTTCTCGGAATGGCCGACGAACAGCAGGGCGTGCGGCTTCATGACGGCGTGGATGTGCTCGAGCACCCGGCGCTGCGTGGCGTGGTCGAAATAGATCATCACGTTGCGGCAGAACACCATGTCGAACGGCTCGCCGAGCGACCACGAGGCCGCCATCAGGTTGAACGTGCGGAACTCGATCAGCTTCGCAAGCTCCGGCTTCACGCGCATGAAGCCGGCGTTGTCGCCCTTGCCGCGCATCATGTGCCGCTGCAGGCGTTGCAGCGACAGGCCGCGGGCATCGGCGGGGTAGACGCCGCGCTGCGCGGTGGCGAGCACCTTGGTGTCGATGTCGGTGGCCAGCAGCTTGGCGTGCTGGCAGCCGGTTTCGTGCAGCGTCATCGCGATCGAATAAGGCTCTTCCCCGGTCGACGCCGCGTTGCACCACAACCGCAGCGGCTTGGCCGCCAGCGGCTTCAGCGTGTCGGCCAGCGCGTGGAAGTGATGTTCTTCGCGGAAGAACGAGGTCAGGTTCGTGGTCAGGCAGTTGACGAACTCCTGCCATTCGGCCTCGCCGGCGGCGCCGCCGGCGCGCTCGAGCCCGTTCAGGTAGTTGGCGAAGCTGCGGTCGCCGGTCTCGCGCAGGCGGCGCGACAAGCGGCTGTAGACCATCGCCCGCTTGCCGTCGTGCAGGTTGATGCCGGCCCGCTGGTAGATGAGTTTCTGGACGCGCGTGAAATCCTCGCCGCTGAACGAGAATTCCTGGCTGACGGCGTCGATCGGATCGGGGGTGGCGAGGTCGTGGCTCATCATCTGGGGCGTCGCCCGTGCAAATCGAAGATTCGGTATCGGGTTATCGGTCGGCGCGGGCCGCTTTCAAGCCGGGTTGCGGCCGGCGCGTGAACAAAGTTGGGATTGAAACCCGGCGCTTTTCGTCGTTTGGGGCAGGCCGGGCGCGGCGTTAGACTGGCAGCGAGCACCGGAGCGCTTTTGCGCGCCGTCCATTGCGAACCGTCCGCCGCGCCACCGCCCCCACGCCCCTTTCGTGAACTCGGAACCCGACTTCGTCCACCCCGCCGCCGACGCGTTGCGCCTGGAGCAGGCGTTGGCGTTGCTCGCGCAGTCCGGGCACGCGAAGCTGCAGGGCGCCGAGGGCAGCGCGCAATGGCTGCAGTCGTTGATCGATTCGCTGTGCGACCTGTCCAGCCGCGACGGCTTGACCGGCCTCGCGAACCGGCGCCATTTCGAGAACGCGATCGCCCGCGAATCCGACCGCGTCGCGCGTTCCGGCGAGCCGGCGCTGCTGCTGATGCTCGACATCGACCATTTCAAGCGCATCAACGACCATCACGGCCACGTCGCCGGCGACCTCGTCATCAAGGCCGTGGCCGAGGCGCTCGACGCCACGGTGCGGCCGATGGATTTCGTCGCGCGCATCGGCGGCGAGGAGTTCGCGATCATCCTGCCGAATTGCCCGCCGGCGTTCGGATCGACCGTCGCCGAGCGCATCCGCGCGCGGGTCGAAAGCCAGTCGATTTCGCTCGTCGGCGGCCAGATCCTGGGTTGCACCATCAGCATCGGCGGCGCCTATGCGCCGCAATGGGTTCGCTCGACGCCGTCGGTATGGATGGAACGCGCCGATCTGCAGCTCTACCGCGCGAAATCCGAAGGACGCAACCGCACCTGCCTCGAACCGACGCCCGTTTCGGTCGTCTCCGCCGAGGAAAAAGGGCTGCTGTTCGCATCCTCCATCTTTGGGGAAGATCTTTCATGAGCGCCGCACGGCCGTTCCGAAGGTGCTCGCACCGGAATGCGGAGCATGGAGGTTGCCCGATGAGCGCCGCACGGCCGTTCCGAAGGTGCTCGCACCGGAATGCGGAGCATGGAGGCCGTCCGGCCCGCGCCGCACGGCTGTCCGAGGGCGCCCGCACCGCGGTGCGCGGCGCGGAGGGCGCGCGATGACCGCCCGCATCACCGCCGTCACCAGCGGCAAGGGCGGCGTCGGCAAGACGTTCCTGTCGGCCAACATGGCGGCGGCGCTCGCGCGCCAGGGCGAGCGCGTGCTGGTGCTCGACGCCGACCTGGGCCTGGCGAATCTCGACGTCGTGCTCAACCTGTTCCCGAAGATCACGCTGCACGACGTGTTCACCGGCAAGCACACGCTCGACCAGGCGATCCTCGAAACGCCGGCCGGCTTTTCGGTGTTGTTGGCCGGCTCCGGCATGGTCGAGTATTCGCGGCTGACGCCGGAAGTGCGGGAGCGGCTCGTCGCCGTGGTCGAGCAGGTGGTGCCGCGCTTCGACCGCATCCTGCTGGATACGGGGGCGGGTATTTCCGACGTCGTGCTCTACACCGTGTCGCTGGCCGACGAGGTGCTGATCGTCGCGACGCCCGAGCCCACCTCGCTGACCGACGCTTACGCCACGATCAAGGTGCTGGCGGCCACGCAGGCGCGGCGCGACATCCGCGTGCTGGTCAACCAGGTCAGCAAGCCGGGCGAGGGCCGCGTGATCCGCGGGCAGCTGCAGCAGGTCGTCGATCGTTTCGTCAGTCCGGGGCTGGACGTCCCCGTGAAGCTCGAATTCGTCGGCGAGGTGCCGATCGATTCGTCGGTTCGCGAGGCCGTCAAGCGTCGCCAGCTGCTGCTCGACTGCTTTCCCGGTTGCGCCGCGGCGCAGGCGGTGATCGCGGCGGCGACGCGCCTGCGCGCCTGAGCCCGGCTTCCCGCCGACCGCGGCCGGCGTGCGGCTGACGGTTTGCTGCATTCCCGGCACTCCGGCGCCGACACCGCTTTTTCCCGTATTCGGCGCTCGGGACGGGCTTTACAACTTCAAAAAACTAAGAAACACTTAGTTCCTCGCATCTGCACGCGCTGCCGATGCCCACCGCAAGAGCGCGAAGTTCTTCGTGTTCTGCCTCTTTTCCCCACGCGCGGCTCGCCGCGCGTCTTTTTCCGGACGTCGCCTCGATGTCCATCGCCTGCAAAGCCGGTGGATGTCGAGCGCGATCCGAACGAACCGCCGCTCCGCAGCGGCAGGCTCATCGGGCGCCACCCGGCGCGATCCGGTCGTCGCGCGCCATCGTGCGCGCCGGTGTCCACCCGCGTCTCACCCATCGAACCTTGGCCGTTGTTGGGCGCGACGTCGCTTGTGTGACGCGGCTGGGCGTCTGCGAAGGGCCGGGTCGCGTCGTCTTGGTCAACATACGTGCGTCCCGCGTTCCCACCATGTCGCAATGCTCGCCCTCGCGCCGCGATCCGGCGGCGCTTGCCGCCTCGCTGGCGATGCGCGGCGCCGAGGCTTCCTCATGACCCCCATCGTCGCCTGCAAGGATCTCTGCCTCCACGACGGCCGGCGCACGGTGCTTGCCCACGTGCAATTCCAGCTCGGGCCGGGCGTCACCTGCATCATCGGGCGCAACGGCACCGGCAAGACGATGCTGCTCAGGGCGCTGGCCGGCATCGTGCGGCCCGCGGCGGGCCAGGTCCTCGTCCACGGGTTCGACCCGGGCGAACATCCGTTTGCCAGGCAAGCGATCGGCTATCTCTCCCACCGGCCGTCGCTGCACGGGCAGCTGACGGTGGAACAAAACCTGCGCTTCTGGACG
>JBEVLR010000006.1:0-10360 GCA_040509075.1 Burkholderiaceae bacterium
GCCGCCCGAAGGCGCTCGCACCGCAGCCCGCAGGGCGAAGGTTTTTGCATGAACCCCATCCACCCCAACGCGAAATTCCGGGTCTACGTCGATGGCCAGGAAGGCACCACCGGCTTGCGGATCCACGAGATGCTCGCCGCCCGGCCCGATGTCGAGCTGCTGCGCATCGCGCCCGAGCGCCGCAAGGACGACGCCGAGCGCGCCCGCCTGCTCAACGCGGCCGACGTCGCGTTCCTGTGCCTGCCCGACGAGGCCGCGCGCGCGGCGGCGGGGATGGTCACGAATCCTGGCACCTGCCTGATCGACGCCAGCACCGCGCACCGCACCGATCCGGCCTGGGCCTATGGCCTGCCCGAGCTCGCGCCGGGCCAGCGCGAAGCGCTGCGCGCGTCCAAGCGCATCGCCAATCCCGGCTGCCATGCGACCGCGTTCATCCTGTTGATGCGCCCGCTGGTCGATGCCGGCATCGTCGCCGGCGACGCGGCGGTCAGCGCCACGTCGCTCACCGGCTATTCGGGCGGCGGCAAGAAGATGATCGAGCAATACCGGAGCTGGCATGCGCGGCAGATGGACGGCGAGCGCCAGATCGACGACCTGCTCAGCGCGCCGCGGCCTTACGCGCTCGGGCTGTCGCACAAGCATGTGCCTGAGATGAAGGCTTGTTCGCTGCTGGCGCGCGCGCCGTTGTTCGTGCCGACCGTGGGCAACTTCTACAAAGGGCTGACCGTCAGCATCCCGTTCCATGCGAGCCAGCTCGCGCAGGGCGCCGATGTGGCGCGCGTGCACGCCGCGCTGGCGCGGCGTTACGCCGGCGAGCCTTTCGTCAACGTGATGCCGCTGGCCGACCCGCAGGTGCTGGCCGCCGGCGGCTTCGATGTCCAGGCCTGCAACGACACGCAGCGCGCCGACCTCTTCGTGTTCGGCGACGCCGGCCAGGTCTTGCTGATGGCGCGCATCGACAACCTCGGCAAAGGGGCCTCGGGCGCGGCGGTGCAGTCGATGAACCTGCACCTTGGCCTGCCGGAAGGGCTGGGCCTGCAGGCCTGAAGGAGCGGGATGAGCGCGTGCGCATCCGCGGCGGCGACGGCATGACGAATCCGCCGGCCGAATCCTTGTCGGACAGGCGCGGACTGCGCCTGGGCACCGCGTCGCGCGCCGCCGCCGACCAGGCGGACGAGGCGTTGTGGCAGATGATGACCTTCGCCGATGCGCCCGGCCCCGCGCTGCAGGCCGCGCGCGAGGCCGATCCGGGCTGGATCTTGCCGGTGCTGCTCGAGGCGGGCTTCCGGCTCGGGCTCGACCAGCCCGACGATCGCGCCGCCGCCGGCCCGCTGCTCGACGCCGCCTCGCGGCTGAACGGGCGGGCGACCGCACGCGAGCTGGCGCATCTCGAAGCGCTGGGGGCGCTCGGCAAAGGCCGCCTGCAGGCCGCGCTCCGGATCTGGGACGATTTGCTGCTGGAGCATCCGCGCGACGCGCTGGCGCTGCATTGGGCCCACCAGTGGGACCACGTGCGGGGCGACGCCGCGAGCCTGCGGCGGCGTCCCGCCCGCGTGCTGCCCGAGTGGGACGATGCCGATCCGCTGTTCCCGTGCGTGCTCGGGCTGTATGCGTTCGGCCTCGCCGAGTGCCACCAGCCCGGCCCGGCGGAAGACCTCGGGCGGCGCGCGATCGGCCTGGCCGCGGAAGCCGGCGGCGGCGTGCCGAACCGCGCCCGCGTGCCGTGGGCCGTGCACGCCGTCACGCACGCCATGGAAACGCAGGGACGCTTCGATGACGGCGCCACCTGGCTGCGCCAGCAGCAGCAGGGCTGGACCGGCGGCACCCGCTTCGCGAGCCATCTGTGGTGGCATCTCGCGCTGTTCCGCCTCGAAGCGTTGGACGTCGCCGGCACGCTGCGCCTGATCGACAAATACATGGCGGGCGCGGCGCTGGCGCATGGCCTGCAGTGCGTCGATGCGGCGGCGCTGTATTGGCGCCTGCGCCTGATGGGCGTCGAGGTCGACGCGCTGTTCGCGGATCTGCTGCGGCGTTGGCGGCCCGACGCCGCCCAGGCCGGCGCGCAGCCCGCCGGCGATTGGCATGTGCTGCTCGCGCTGCTGGGCGCGGGCGAACGCGCGCAGGCCGAAGCATGGGTCGCGCGCTGCGCGGAGCGCGTGATCCGCGGCGACGACGCGGCGCGCAGCCGTCACGCCGTCGCGCGCGAGCTGGGGCTGCCGTTGATGCGCGCGCTGCTCGCCGCCGACCGCGGCGACGCGGACGGCGCGGTGCGCGGCCTCTATCTCGTCCACGAATCGGCCGTGCGCCTGGGCGGCAGCCACGTGCGGCGCGACCTGATCGCGCAGACCCTGATGCAGGTGGCCTCGCGCAGCGGCGTCGCCCACATCGGGCGCGCGATGCTGAACGAGCGTTGCCTCGCGAAGCCGCTGACGCCGCTGACGCGGTTCTGGGCGCAGAAGCTGCAGGTCCCGATCGCTTGAGCGCCGCTCGGCCGGCGCCGCCGCCGGCTCAGGCGCGCCGCCGCGTCGCCAGCAGATTGGCGCCGAGGCCGGCCATCACCAGCGCGGCGGCGACCAACTTCCAGGCGGGCAGGCCTTCGTGCAGCGCGACGGCCGATGCGCCCATGCCGAACACCGGCACCAGCAGCGCGGTCGGCGTGACGGTCGACGCCGCGTGGCGCGCGAGCAGCCAATTCCAGGCGCCGTAGCCGAACAGCGTATTGCCCACCGCTTGCCAGGCGACCGCGGCCCAGGCGACGGCGCCGGCGTGCGCGAGCGATCCCGAGATCGCCGCCGCGCCTTCGTGCAGGGTGCTGATGATCCACAGCGGCACCGCGGCGAACGGACTCGACCAGACCATGAAGCCGAGCGCGTCGACCCGGCCCGCCGAGCGGGCGACCAGGTTGCCGACCGCCCAACTCACCGCGGCGCAGATCACCAGCCCGATGCCCAACGGCGTGACGCCGGCGCCGGCCGAGACGTGCGACGCCACGACCCCCAGCCCCCCCACCGCCAACGCGAACGCCGGCCACTGCAGCGCCGCCAGCCGTTCCCGGTGGAGCACCGCCGACAACGCGATTGTGAAGAAGACCTGCGATTGGATCACCAGCGACGCGAGGCCGGGCGAGATGTCCGCCCGCATCGCCCAGAACAGCAACCCGAACTGGCCGACGCCGATCGCCACGCCGAACAGCGCCAGCTTGCCCCAGCTCATCGTGGGCCGCGGCACGAAGAGGACGAACGGCAAGGTCGAGAACGTGTAGCGCAGCGCGGCGAACGTGTAGGGCGCGAACGCGTCCAGTCCCAGCCGGATGACGACGAAGTTCGTGCCCCAAACCGCGACGACGGCCAAGGCGAGCAGCAGGTGCGTCAGGGGCATGGTGGCCACGAGTGTAGGAGGACTTGCCGCGCATCATTTGGAAGCCGGAAAACGGTCTTCTGGTTCCAGAGCCTCGATGCATTCCGATCAGAAATAGAAGCGGACATTGCGAAGTGCATCGAATCAGCGCTTCGTATTCCAGTCGATAACTTCGGATTTGAATGCAGCCCTTTCGTCGGACGGGCCATTCTCATGGCTACAAACCGGCTTCGATGGGGTTTCGAGTCGGTTCACGGCCGAGATGCGGCCGGAAACATCACTATTTTCGAGGTGCAATTTGGCTGAAAACACGATCAGTCCCTCCATGCCGGGGTTGGGGGAGCCGACTGGCTTCCCAGGAGCCGGGGGCTCGGGCGATGGCGATGGCGGCAAGCGTTCGGTGGCATCCAGCGGCCGCAATGAGGCGGCCGCGCGGATGGGGATTCCGGTTCGCGATGGCAAGGACGTGCCGTGGGCCGAACAGGTGCGGATCGGCCAGCGAACCTGGAATGAAAACGTGGCCTACCACGGCCACAACCAGGATGGAAAAGACTCGACGCAGGTCAATGGCTACCAGATCGCTTTGAAAACAAGCGGAGTCGCCGACATGGCGCCCGCCGAGGTGAAGGCTCGTCCTGGTTTCGTCGACAACGCCGCGGGGAGTCATTTCTTCACCCAGGATATGGGAGAGGCGTGGAAATACGCTGTCAACGTCAACAAGGAATTCGTCAACGAGGCGAAGGCCTGCATCGACGAAGGCAGATATCAAGACCTGGACGGGCTCGATTTCGGGAAGACACCGGTGGTTTCGATGGTCATGGGCGTCCAAGACATCGCCGTTCAGAATCCCCAACTCCCGCGGGCCACAGGCACCTTCCAGACGCCCGACTTTTCCAATGCCCACGCCGTGGAGCCGAAATCGAGCAGGACATGCCGCACTGCGCCGATCTTCCAGCAGAAACTGTTGGAAAAAGGTTTGCGCTTGACCATGCCGGAGGTGATCACGCTGCACAAGACCGTCCAGCCTGATTCGCCGAAGCTGGAATTCCTCAGGCAGTTGGATCTGATGAACTGATTCGAGCCGCTGGGCGGCCGGCCATGCCGTCCATTGCGCTCAAAAAAAACCCACCGCGAGGTGGGTTGGAAAAGCCCTTCGTGAAAAGGACGTCGTTGGGATTGCCGCGTCCGGGCGGGGAGCGTCTTCCGTCGTGCCCCGCCTCGAACGCGGCGGACGGAATTTAAGCCGGCGTCCGAACGGCGGCATCCCTCTTGGGAGGGGCCGCGCCGAACGCGGCGCCGCAGAGGGCCCGGTCGGAGACCGCGGCGGCGGGTCGGTTCACAATGCGGGCATGAAGCCGCCCACTCCCCCCGACTCGACGCCGCCGCTGAGCGAGGTCGACGTGAACCGTCTGCAGACCTTGCTCGACAAGATCCCCGAATCGCTCGAGCCGCTCGATGTCAGCATGCTGGACGGCTATCTCTGCGGCGTGCTGCTGCAGCCGACGGCGGTGCCGGCCGGATCGTGGATCAAACACGTCTGGGACATCGACGGCCGCCGCCTGCCCGACGGATGGAGCGACCTGCACGAACTGCAGGGCCTGGTGCAGCGGCGCCACCGGGAGTTGGCGCAGGCGATCGGCGGCCGACAGTGGTTCGATCCGTGGGTGTTCGAGCTCGACGACACGGCGACGCCGCTGGAGACCGCGATGCCTTGGGCGGCCGGCTTCTCCGCCGCGATGGAGCTCTTCCCGGCGCTGGTGAACATGAACGCTCCCGATGCGCTCGAGCCGATGGCCGTGCTCTATGCCGCGTTCGATCCGCAGGATCTGGAGGAAGCCGACGAACTGCTGGAGGTCATCGAGACGCTCGAGCCGCCCGCCGATCTCGACGAAGCGGTGGAGGACATCGTGCAGAGCGTGATGCGTCTGGCCGACGTGAGCCGGCCGCTGCCGAAAGTGGCCGCATTGCCGAAACGGGCGCCGGCGGCGCGCGGTTCGCCGGCCCGTCGGCGATAGGCCGCGACGGCGGGCCGCCGGTTCAAATCGCGCTGGTCCGAAGGCGCCTGGCCGCGCTCGAACCCGGCATCGCCGATGAGCCGGCGCGGTGCGGCCCGGCCTGCAGCGGCAGGTCGACGCCGATCGCCCGGCTGGTGGCGCGGTAGCCGACGGAACAGAAAATGGAGCCCTGGTCGGTCGACGACAGCCAGGCCGCGCTCGAGACGGCGGCCGTGATCGTGCCCCAGGTCAGCAATTGCAGTGGCATCGCGCGCATCGTGGCGGCTCCGTTGGCGGCGGGAGAGCGCGTCGTTCGCGCTCGACAAGTCATGCCGAGCTTAAGCGCGATCGCGCCTCGTCGCCAGCTTGGGCCGTAGGCGCGTCGCATTATCGATACATCGGAACTGCCGGGCATTCGGCACGCATTTCCCGGCCTTTTTTTCATTCGGTTGCAACACACTGGCTTTACGGTTCATCACACAGGAGAGCCAGCATGCCCATCGCGTCGCGCCCCATGTTCCTTCGCCATTTCGGTCAGTCGGGCTCGTCGCGTCGAGGCCCGGATCTCGCCGACATGGGAACCGCGTTCGCGCTCGACGAGGCGATGGAAGACGGCCCGGGCTACGACACCCTCGCGCCGCACGATTCGCCGCCGCCGCGGCGGGCCGTCCCGGTGGCGGCTTGGCGCCGCTGGCTCGTCAAGAAGCTCGGTGCGTGAGGTCGCCGGTCAGATCTCGATGATCTTCAGGGGTTCGTAGCCCTCGGCCTCGCCCCGTTTTTCCAGTCCGCGCGCCTGGCACACCACGCGCGACGCCGGCAGGCCCGGCCGCGCCTGCATGTAGTCGTGGCGGCAGTGCAAGTGCCCGTGGATCCACAAATCGGCGCGCGCGATCAGGTCGTCGTCCGCGTTGCAGAAGCTTGCCGTTGCGGCCTGGGCGCCGAAGCGCGGATCGGCGCTGCGCAGGCTGGGCGCGAAATGCGTGACCACGACCGTCTTGTCCCAGCGCCGCTGCGCCGGTTCGGCCAGCACGCGTTCCAGCCAAGCGCGGCATTCGAGGCCCAACGCACGCACCGCTTCGGCGTCGAACGGCCGTCCGCCGCGCGTCGCATCCATCACGCGTTGGAAATACGAGCCGGCGCGCAGCGCCTTGTCGAGCCGGGACGGGCCGAACGCGTTGAAATCGCTCCAACGCACCGTGCCGCAAAACCGGATCGGCCGGCCCTGGCCGTCGGCGATCACCACGACGTCGCGGTTCAACATGCGGATGCCCAGCGATTCGCAGAACGTGCGCAGATCCGCCGTCGCCTGATCGACGTCCCGTCCATCGTATTCATGATTCCCGGCGACGAACACGACCGGCACCGGCCACTGCGCGAAGCGACGCAAGCCCTGCCAGCGGCGATCGATGTCGCCGGCCAGCACCAGCAGCTCGGCGCCGGGCGCCGGCTCGGCCTCGAAGGCTTCGGATTCGAGGTGCAGGTCGGACAGGATTTGCAGGCGCATCGTCGCGGCAGCATACACAGGCCGCCGCCGGCCTCGGCCCTGCGCCGAGCCAAGGCGGGGTCGGGTCACGGCAGGAGGGCCGACAACGAAAAAGGGGTGGAACGCGGACGCGCCACCCCTTCCCATACGGCGCACCGCGCCGGGGCGGTCAGCCCAATGCCGCCGCGATCCGGCTCTTCGTCGTCTCGAGCTGCTTGGGCAGGTGATAAGCGAGCTGCTTGAACAACTCGTCGTGCATCACCAGTTCCTGCTGCCAAGCGGCTTTGTCGAGGCCGATCACGCTGTCGAACTGGGCGCGCGTGAAGTCCAGCCCGTTCCAATTCAGGTCCTCGTAGCGCGGGCTGGTGCCGAACACGTTCTCGACGCCCTGGGCCTGCCCTTCGATGCGGCCAAGCATCCATTCCATGACGCGCATGTTCTCGCCGTAGCCCGGCCAGACGAACTTGCCGTCGGCGCCCTTGCGGAACCAGTTCACGCAGAAGATGGCCGGCGGCGTCGCGCCTTGCGTTTCGAGCTTCGCGCCGACGTCCAGCCAGTGCTGGAAATAATCGCTCATGTTGTAGCCGGCGAACGGCAGCATCGCGAACGGGTCGCGGCGCACGACGCCTTGCTGGCCGGCGGCCGCGGCGGTCGTCTCGGAGCCCATGGTCGCGGCCATGTAGACCCCGTCGACCCAATCCCGGGCCTCGGTGACCAGCGGGACGGTGGTGGAGCGGCGGCCGCCGAAGATGAACGCGTCGATCGCCACGCCCTTCGGGTCGTCCCAAGCCGGATCGAGCGCCGGATTGTTGACGGCGGCGACGGTGAAGCGCGCGTTCGGATGCGCGGCCTTGGCGCCGGTCTCCTTCGCGATGGCGGGCGTCCATTCGTTGCCCTGCCAGTCGATGCAGTGCGCCGGCGGCTCGCCCATGCCTTCCCACCAGACGTCGCCTTCATCGGTCAGGGCGACGTTCGTGAAGATCGCGTCCCTCGTCAGGCTGGCCATGCAGTTCGGGTTGGTCTGCTCGTTCGTGCCGGGCGCGACGCCGAAATAGCCGGCTTCCGGGTTGATGGCCATCAGGCGGCCGTCGGCGCTGGGTTTGATCCAGGCGATGTCGTCGCCGATCGTCGTGACCTGCCAGCCGGGCATGCCCGCCGGCGGGATCAGCATCGCGAAATTGGTCTTGCCGCAAGCGCTCGGGAAGGCCGCCGCGATGTGCCGTTTCACGCCTTGCGGATTCGTCACGCCGAGGATCAGCATGTGCTCGGCCAGCCAGCCTTCGTCGCGGCCCATGTTGGACGCGATGCGCAGCGCGAAGCACTTCTTGCCGAGCAGCGCGTTGCCGCCGTAGCCCGAGCCGAAGCTCCAGATTTCGCGCGTTTCGGGGTAATGGACGATGTACTTGGTTTTGTTGCACGGCCAGGCGACGTCCTTTTGCCCGTCGGCCAGCGGCGCGCCGACGGTGTGGACGCAAGGGACGAACTCGCCGTCGGTGCCCAGCAGCTCGAGCGCGCCGCGGCCCATGCGGGTCATCATGCGCATGTTGACGGCCACGTACGGGCTGTCCGACAGCTCGACGCCGATGTGCGAGATCGGCGAGCCGAGCGGGCCCATCGAGAACGGCACGACGTACATCGTGCGGCCACGCATGGAGCCCGCGAACAGCGCCGGCGTGCCGTTGGACTGGCCGGTCTGCAGCAACGCGCGCATCTTGTCGGGGGATTCCCAATTGTTCGTCGGGCCCGCGTCTTCCTTCTTCTCGCTGCAGATGAAGGTGCGGTCTTCCACGCGCGCGACGTCGCCGGGGTCGCTGCAGGCGAGGAAGCTGTTCGGGCGCAGGGCGGGATTGAGCTTCGTGAACGTGCCCGCCTCCACCAGCCGCGCGCAAAGCCGGTCGTATTCGGCCTGGGTGCCGTCGCACCAATAGATGTCGGCCGGCTGCGTCAACGCGGCGATCTCGGCGACCCACGAGACGAGGCGGTCGTGCTTGACATAAGCAGGGGCGCTCATGCGCAGCCCTTCCATGGTGGGGTGGTTCATCAGGAAACTCCGGTCATCAAGGTTCAAAACAAAATTGGGCGAAACTCGAAACCGCCGTCCGCGGTGGTCTCGGGGCTCGCCCAATCCTGCAAGCCGTCACCGCCCCGGCGTTTCCTTGCGGGCGAGCCTGGGTGTGACATCGAGGTACACCGAGGAACATCGCGATCAAGGGTTAACCCTTATGTTGCGGGGCGGCTTGCGAGCTCACCACTGTAATTGTGCCGCAACTTCGGCGAATGGCGTGCCCGTGCGGGTTCCAAAAAAGGGGGCCTGCGCGTGCCCGGGCCGCCGCTGCAAACGATCCGGAATTTCATCGGCGGTGGGGCGGGAACGGCCGGGCCCTGGCGATCGACGCATTCCGAACTCGCGAAGCGGGCCCAACTTCGCTTTGCGGCTCGTTCCTTCGGATTTCCGTTGCAACGCGCGAAACGATGCCGATACTGACCGAGCTTTCAAAACGGGACGCCAAGACGTCTCAAAAGGAGACATCCATGGCACCAGTTGAGCGAGGCACGCCGCCTCAAGAGGCCCCTCCGGTCATGTATACCTACACCTACATACCGGGCCAACCGATCGCGCCGGCGATCGTCACCACGGCCAGGTCGTCCAGCCTCGCGCGGATTCCGGGCTTCAATGTTGGTCCGGTGGAAATCGGTGCGGGGCGACGGCTCAGCGTGTCGCAATCCGATGGCATCCGCCGCGACGCGTTGCGGGGGAGTTTGTCGCGAATCGGCAGGGAATCGCCATCTTCGCGTCGCCGAGGGGCTGCGCGATCCATCGCCCACAGGCTGCAGAGGTTGGGAAACGAGGTGACGCGCTATCAGGAGGCACAAGACGACGACGGACGTCAATCGGCCGGACGATTTTTCGAAAGACACGCCAGCTACCTGGAGCGCCACCTTCCTGCGGGGAACACCCCCGAGTTGGGGGCTTATAGGGAAGACATCCAGCGTGCCATCACCGAAATGAGGAACCTGATCAATTTCCAGGTGCCCGATACGCAGGCGCCTGCCGAAGACGAGGCGAACTGACGCCGGTTCCCGGCGCCGGCGAGCGGCGCCCTCGGGCGCGACGCCGTCGCCGCGTTTGCGCTCAAGACGGCAGGAAATCGATCGGATACGTCGTCGTCAACGCATTGACGTCTTCCGCAGGGAACTGCATCGACCGAAAGCGCGCCAGCAGCTTCTGCTCGAGTTCGGGCGCCTGGAGTTCGCTCGATTTGAAATGGACGTCGGTGACGGCGCCGGCAGGGGAGATCGTGAGTTCGAGCACGACCTTGCCCTGCAGCGTCGGATCCTCGCGCAAGGCGCGGTTGTAGATCGCGTAGAGCGCGCCTTTCGTGCGCTCGAGCGCCAGCCGCACTTCTTCAAGCGATCGCGAGGCTTTGCCGCTGCCGTCGGCGCGCAGCGTGCCGCCGGCCTTGCCCGCGCCCGCGCCCGCGCCGAGGCCATGGCCGCCGGCGCCGGCGACCCGGCCGCCCAGGCC
>JBEVLR010000007.1:0-4768 GCA_040509075.1 Burkholderiaceae bacterium
CGCGCTTGACGCCGGCGTCGCGCGCCGCGCGCAACAGGCGGAGCGCGCCTTCGCGCGCCGGCGCGATCAGCTCGTCCTCGTGTTCGGGCGCGTGGAGCGGAAACGGGGAGGCGAGGTGCAGCACGAAGTCGCACCCCGCCGCCGCCTCGGGCCATCCGGCATCCGCCGTCAAGTCGGCCTCGACGAACGACAGCGCGATCCCGCGCCCCGCCGGCGGCAATGCCGCACGCGCCGCCGCTTCGCGCGACGGCGAACGGACGGTGGTGCGCACGCGGTGGCCCGCCTCCAGCAACCGCCGGATGCAATGCCCGGCGATGAAGCCCGAGCCGCCCGTCACCAGCACCGATCCGCCGCTCATGACGCGGGCCGCCCCGCCTCCACCGCGCGACCCGGCGCGAGCGCCGCGGTCCCGGCCGCGCGGCGCGCCATCAGCGGCCCGCCCGGGCGGTCGGCGGCCGCGTCCTGAAAAACGTCATCGGCACGGCGCGCCCTTCGTTGACGACGTGCTTCTTGATCTTGCCGACGACATGCATCTCGCACGGCTTGCAATCGAACTTCAGCGTCAGCGTTTCGTTGCCGTTGTGCAGCAGCAGCGGCTCGGCGCGCACAGTGCCCTGGACGCCGACGACGCCTTTGGCCTGCTTCGGGCACAGCGACATCGACCAGCGCACGCAGTGCTTGGTGATCATCAGGCTGACTTCGCCGAGTTCCTCGTGGCTCTCGTAGGCGGCTTCGACGACCTTGACGCCGTGCTTCACGTAGAAATCGTGCGCCGGCCGGTTGTGGACGTTGGCGAGGTAGCTCAGCGAATCGTCCGGGAACGCCGCGGGCGGATCCACGGGCGCGGCGCGCGGCGGCACCTCGCGCTCGGCCAGGCGCGTCGCTTCCAGCTGCTCCAGCGCGGCGCGGCGCAGCGCGTTGAGCCGGCCTGCGGGCACGAACCAGGGTTGCGACGTGGCGATCGTGAGTTCGCGCAACGAGAAGATCGTGCCGCCGAGCCGGGTCAGCTGCCCGCGCAGCGCCGCCAGGCCGCGTTCGGGGTCGCGCGACGGCTGCGGCCGCTCCAGCGCGATCTGCGCCGATGCCGCGACGCCGCGTTCGTCGGTCACGTCCAGGCGCAGGCCGCCGGCCGCGTCGCGCAGCGTCATCCACACGCCGATCGCGCGGTCGGCCGACTTGCGTTCCAGCAGCCGGTCCCAGGCCATGTCGCGGTTGCGGTGCAGCCTGGGCTTCGAACGCAGATCCTTCAGCTCGCCGACGGGCCGGTTCGGCTCGATGCGCCAGCGGTTGCCCGCCCCGGCAAGCTTGGCGACGACGTTCGCCTGCAGGCCGACGAGCTCTTTTTGCAGGTCGAGATAGGTCAGGCCGTCGCCGTTGTGCAGCTCGACATCGGCGGCGTCGAGTTCGACCTCGAAGTGGTCGGCCGCCACCCGGGTCACGTGGCCGATCGGCAGGCCGGCGTGCTTGGGCGTGTCGAACGCGCCGATGTCCATCTGGCGGCCGTTGACGAAGTAGTCGGTGGACTCGCGGTTGAAGTTGCGGTCGGGGTCGGGCGTGAAGCTGTAGCTGCACCTGCCGTCCGACGAGGCCCGCAGCTGCGGCCGGCGTTCCAGCAGCTCGTCGAGCCGCCGGCGGTAATGGGCGGTGATGTTCTTCACGTAGCCCATGTCCTTGTAGCGGCCTTCGATCTTGAAGCTGCGGATGCCGGCGTCGACCAGCGTGTCGAGGTTGGCGGACTGGTTGTTGTCCTTCATCGACAGCACGTGGCTGTCGTGCGCGACGATGCCGCCGTTCGAATCGGTGACGGTGTAGGGCAGCCGGCAGGGCTGCGAGCAGTCGCCGCGGTTGGCGCTGCGGCCGGTGTGCGCGTGGCTCAGGTAGCACTGGCCGCTGTAGGCGACGCACAGCGCGCCGTGGATGAAGAATTCCAGCGTCGCATCCGATGTGGCGGCGGCGATCGCGCGGATCTGGCGCAGGTCGAGCTCGCGGGCGAGCACCATCTGCGAAAAGCCGACGTCTCGCAGGAATTTCGCCTTTTCGGGCGTTCGGATGTCGGTCTGCGTGCTCGCGTGCAGCTGGATCGGCGGCAGGTCGAGCTGCAGCAGGCCCATGTCCTGCACGATCAGCGCGTCGGCGCCCGCGCCGTGCACGGCCCATGCCATGGCGCGCGCATCTTCCAGTTCGTCGTCGCGCAGGATCGTGTTGAGCGCGATGAAGACTTTCGCGCCGTAGCGGTGCGCATGGCGCGCCAGGCGTTCGATGTCGCGGAGCCCGTTGCCGGCCGAGGCGCGCGCGCCGAACGCCGGGCCGCCGATGTAGACGGCGTCCGCGCCGTGGTTGACGGCTTCGATGCCGATGTCCGCGTCCTTGGCGGGCGCGAGCAGCTCGATGTCGGCGATCGGGGCGGCCACGGGGGGCTGCGGTTTGGCGGACGGGTTCATGGCGGGGGTGGGCTTCGGACGGGAAGCGGGCGGGAAGCCGCGAAACGCGCGTGCGGCGTTCCCGCACGCCGCGCGGCAACGGATTATCGCAGCCGTCCGCCCCCGCCGTTCGGCCGTCCCGTCACGCGCCCGAACCGGCCCCCAGCGTGGCCATGTCGATCACGAACCGGTACTTGACGTCGCTCTCGAGCATGCGTTCGTAGGCGGTGTTGATGTCCTTCATGGCGATCATTTCGACGTCGGAGACGATCCCGTGCCGGGCGCAGAAATCGAGCATTTCCTGCGTCTCGCGGATGCCGCCGATCAGCGATCCGCCCAGCCGGCGCCGCTTGAAGATCAGCCCGAACACGTTGGGGCCGGGGTGCGGATGCTCCGGGGCGCCGACCAGGGTCATCGTGCAGTCGCGCTTGAGCAGCGCGATGAACGGATCGAGGTCGTGCCGGGCGGCGACGGTGTTGAGGATGAAGTCGAACGAATTCTGGTGCGCCTCCATGGCCTGCGGGTCCTTCGAGATCACGACCTCGGCCGCGCCCAAGCGCTTCGCGTCCTGGATCTTGTGCTCGGACGTGGTGAACAGCACCACGTGCGCCCCCATCGCGGAGGCGATCTTGACCGCCACGTGGCCCAGGCCGCCCAACCCGACGATGCCGACCTTCTGGCCTTTTTCCACGCCCCATTGACGCAGCGGCGAATAGGTGGTGATGCCCGCGCAAAGCAGCGGCGCCACGGCCTGCAGGTTTTCGGTGTGGGTGATCCGGAGCACGAATTTCTGGTCGACCACGATGCGGCCGGAGTAGCCGCCGAACGTGTTTTCGCCGCCGTGCACCGGGCCGTTGTACGTTCCCGTGAAACCCTTCTCGCAATACTGCTCCAGCCCGTCGCCGCACGAGGCGCACCGCTGGCAGCTGTCGACCATGCAGCCCACGCCGGCGATGTCGCCCGGTTTGAACTTGTCGACCCTGGCGCCCACCGCGCCGACGCGGCCGACGATTTCGTGCCCCGGCACCGTCGGGTAGAGCGTGTTCTTCCATTCGTTGCGCGCGGTGTGCAGGTCCGAATGGCAGACGCCGCAGTAGAGGATGTCGATCTGGACGTCGTCGGGCCCGGGGGCGCGACGTTCGATTTCGAAAGGGGCGAGCGGCGACGTGGCGCCCCGCGCGGCGTAGGCGAGCGTGGTGGTCATGGGAATCCCGGGAATGCAGCCGATGGGCGTGCTTCGGCGATGCATTGTTCCGGCTTCGCCGCGCCGCGGTGGCGTGCCGGGCCGATACCCGCGTTGAGGTATGGTGCGGCGGTGGATGATCGACCGCCGCCGCCCCCCGAACCGCCGGCCGCCGCCGCGCGGGAGGGCGTCGCCTCCGCGGGCAGGCCGCGTTTCGACCGCCTGGACGCCTGGCGCGGCGCGGCGATCGTCTGGATGGCCGGCTTCCATTTCTCGTTCGACTTAAACATGGTCGGGCTGCGTCAGCCGGCGCAGGATTTCTACGCCGACCCGTTCTGGACGACGCAGCGCCTGTGCATCGTGTCGATGTTCCTGCTCGGCGCCGGCGCCGGACAGGCGGTGGCGGTCGAAGCCGGGCAGCCGTGGCGCCGTTTCTGGCGCCGTTGGGCCCAGGTGGCGGGCTGCGCCGCGCTCGTGTCGATCGCGACGATGCCGGTTTTCCCGGGGAGTTGGATCAGTTTCGGTGTGCTGCACGGCATGGCCGTGATGCTGGTCGTCCTTCGCCTGCTCGGGTCGCGCCTGCCGCCCGTCCGGCTCGCGCGCGCCCCGTTCGCGTTCGCGCTGGCGACCGCGGCCGCCGCGCTGGCGTGGGCGCTGCCGCACGTGGCGCGGGCGCCGGCCTTCGATTCCCGCCTCATGAACTGGACAGGCCTCGTCACGCGCCTGCCGATCACCGAAGACTACGTCCCGGTGCTGCCCTGGCTCGGCATGATGCTGGCCGGCTACCTGATCGCCGCCCTGATGCTGGCGCACGGCCGCGCGCCCATCGCCGGCGGCGTCCCCGCGTGGATGCGGCCGCTCGCGGCGCTGGGTCGGTGGCCGCTGAGCTTCTACATGCTGCATCAGCCGATCCTGATAGGCTCGCTGTTTCTTTTCAGGATGGCCTTTCGATGAGCGGCTCCAGAATCCTCTTTGGTTTCCATGCGATCACGGTGCGCATGAAGACGGCTCCGAAGTCCATCGTCGAACTGCACGTCGAAGCCAATCGCCGCGACGCGCGGATGCGCCAATTCGCCGAGCGCGCGCGCGAAGCCGGCGTCAAGATCGTCGAAACCGACGGCGAGCGGCTCGCGAAGCTGGCCGGCACCGCGCGCCACCAGGGGGT
>JBEVLR010000008.1:0-8217 GCA_040509075.1 Burkholderiaceae bacterium
ATGGAAGCGTCGGCGGCGTTGTGCGGCCGCCAGTAGAACATGGCCGGGCGTCCGAAGTCTTCACGCCGGGTGCCTGCCTGCGCGGCGCAGGGTGCGGGCACAGGGCGCGCTCAGCGCTGTCCTTGCGTCGCGCCGAAGAACAAGTCCTTGAATTCGCGCGGCTGCGAGCGCCAATACTGCTTCGGCGCGTCGACGCGCGCCCCCAGCTTCGCCGCCGCGTGCCACGGCCAGCGCGGGTCGTACAGGATCGCGCGGGCGAGCGCGACCGCGTCGGCCTCGCCGGCCGCGACGATGGCCTCGGCCTGCCCGGGCTCGGTGATCAGGCCGACCGCGATCGTCGGCAGCCCGGCGGCCGCCTTGATCCGCTGCGCGTACGGCACCTGGTATCCGGCGCCGAGCGGGATCTGCTGCTGCGGCGAAATCCCGCCGCCGCTCACGTGGATCGCCGCGCTCCCGCGCGCCTTCAACGCGCGGGCGAATTCGATCGAGCTGTCGATGTCCCAGCCGCCCTCGACCCAATCGGTCGCCGACACGCGCACCCACACCGGACGATCGGCCGGGAACGCCGCCCGCACCGCATCGAACACCTCGAGCGGGAAGCGCATGCGATTGTCCAGGGCGCCGCCATAGGCATCGGTGCGGCGGTTGGCGATCGGCGACAGGAACTGGTGGAGCAGGTAGCCGTGCGCGGCATGCAATTCGATCGCATCGACGCCCAGCCGACCGGCGCGGCGCGCGGCGGCCGCGAACGCGTCGCGCACCCGGGCCAGGCCGGCGGCGTCGAGCGCGAGCGGCGGCTCCTCGTCGGGCGCGTGCGGCATCGCCGATGGCGCCAGCGCCCGCCAAGAACCGGGTTGCGACAGCGGGATCTGCCGTCCGCCGTCCCAAGGCGCGCGGCTGGACGCTTTGCGCCCGGCATGCGCCAGCTGCAGGCCGATCCGGATCGGCGAATTCGCGCGCACCGCCGCGAGCACGCGGGCGAGCGCGGATTCGTTCGCGTCGGAATACAGGCCCAGGTCGTCCGGCGTGATGCGGCCGTCCGCGAGCACGGCGGTGGCTTCGATGATCAGCAACGCCGCACCCGACAGGGCGAGATGGCCGAGATGCACCAAATGCCAGTCGCCCGCATCGCCGTCGGTGGCCGAATATTGGCACATCGGTGCGATCACGATGCGGTTCTTCAGCTCGAGGGAACCGAGCTGAAGCGGTTGGAACAAAGCGCTCATGCGGGACTCCGTGCGGGTGACATGCGGGGGCGGGCGGGTTCCGGCCGCGGGGCGGCGCCCGGGACGGGGCCTGCGCGGGCTGGAAACGTCCGGGCCGCCGAGGGGCTCCATTGCAACGCAAGCCGAGAGGCCGTGCACCGGCCAGGCCAATGCGGCGCGCGCCACACTCCCCGCATGACGCTCGACCTGTTCGCCGACCCTCCGCCCGCGCCTGCGGACGAGCTCCTCGCGCCCGGCGCGGCCGTGCTGCGCGGCTTCGCGTCCCCGCTCGACGCCGCGTTGGCCGATGCGCTCGCAGGCGTGGTGGCCGCCGCGCCGTGGCGCCATCCGGTGACGCGGCGCGGTTTTCGGATGTCGGTCGCGATGACGAACTGCGGTGAGCGGGGTTGGGTATCGGACCGCCGCGGCTACCGCTACGATCCGGTCGACCCCGAATCCGGCGCCGCGTGGCCGGCGATGCCCGACGTTTGTCGCGCGCTCGCGCAGGACGCCGCCGCGCGCGCCGGGTATCCGGGCTTCAGCCCCGATGCCTGCCTGATCAATCGCTATGCGGTCGGCGCGCGGTTGTCGATGCATCAGGATCGCGACGAGGAAGACCTGAGCGCGCCCATCGTGTCGGTGTCGCTGGGCCTGCCGGCGGTGTTCGCCTGGGGCGGATTCCAACGCGGCGACCGCGCGCGGCGCGTGCCGCTTCGGCACGGCGACGTGGTGGTGTGGGGAGGGCCGTCGCGCCTGAGGTTCCACGGCGTGCTGCCGGTGGAAGAAGGCCGGCATCCGTTCGCCGGCGCCTTCCGCATCAACCTCACGCTGCGTCGGGTTCGTGCGTGAAGGTTCGGTTCGCGCGCGGCGCGCACGATGTTTGTGCGAGTCAACCGAAGCCTGCCATCCTTTTCCGAGCGGCAAACGTAACAAAATGATTCAGAGGCGAAAGCTGCCTCCTTGGCGGGCAATCCAGCGGAAGACACCGCATTTGGCGGGCCGACGCAAACAGATCAGACGTTTTCCACAGGCTTGTCCCCAGACGCTGTGGAAAACAGCGTGCGAATTTCCGCGCTTTAGGGGCTTGACAGCCTCTCCGACGCGAGGCGAACGCGCCGAGCGATACTGCGCGCCATGTCATCCATCCTCTCCGTCCGGGCGCTGGCCAAGACTTACGCTTCGGGTTTCCAGGCGCTCAAGGGCATCGATCTCGAAATCCGCCGCGGCGAGATCCTCGCGCTGCTGGGCCCGAACGGCGCGGGCAAGACCACGCTGATCAGCATCATCTGCGGCATCGTCAACGCGAGCAGCGGCAGCGTGACCGTCGACGGCCGCGACATCGTGGCCGACTACCGCGCGTCGCGCTCGCTGATCGGCCTGGTGCCGCAGGAGCTGACCACCGACGCCTTCGAGACCGTCTGGGCGACCGTCTCGTTCAGCCGCGGGCTGTTCGGCAAGCCGGCGGATCCGGCCCACATCGAAAAGACGCTGAAGGCGTTGTCGCTGTGGGACAAGAAGGATGCGCGCATCCGCATGCTGTCGGGCGGCATGAAGCGGCGCGTGATGATCGCCAAGGCGCTGTCGCACGAGCCGAAGATCCTGTTCCTCGACGAGCCGACGGCGGGCGTCGACGTCGAACTGCGGCGCGACATGTGGCAGCTCGTGCGCGAGCTGCGCGAGACCGGCGTCACGATCATCCTGACCACGCATTACATCGAGGAAGCCGAGGAAATGGCCGATCGGATCGGCGTCATCGCGAAGGGCGAGCTGCTGCTGGTCGAGGAAAAGGACGAACTGATGCGCAAGCTCGGCAAGAAACAGGTGACGCTGCAGCTCGCGCAGGCGATGGCCGAGGTGCCCCCCGCATTGCGCGACTACGGGCTCGCGCTGTCGGCGGACGGCTTCGAGGCGACCTACGCCTACGACACGCGCGACGGATCCCGCGGCATCGTCGACTTCATCAAGCGCGTGAACGACGCCGGGATCCAGTACAAGGACTTGCGCACGCGGCAGAGTTCGCTCGAGGATATTTTCGTGAGCCTGGTGGAAGAGGGGCGCGCCCACGCCGGAGCGCGGAGCATGGAGGATTCCCGATGAACGGATCGACGGCCAACTGGCACGCCGTGCAGGCGATCTACCGGTTCGAGATGGCGCGCGCGTTCCGCACGCTGATGCAGAGCATCGTCTCGCCGGTGATCTCGACCTCGCTGTATTTCGTGGTGTTCGGAGCGGCGATCGGCTCGCGCATCCCGCAGGTCGGCCAGATCAGCTACGGCGCGTTCATCGTGCCGGGGCTGGTGATGCTGTCGCTGCTCACGCAAAGCATCGCCAACGCGTCGTTCGGCATCTACTTCCCGAAGTTCACCGGCACGATCTACGAGCTGCTGTCGGCGCCGGTTTCCCACTTCGAGATCGTGCTCGCCTACGTGGGCGCGGCGGCGACGAAGTCGATCCTGCTCGGCCTCATCATCCTCGCCACGGCGCGGCTGTTCGTGCCGCTGCACATCGACCATCCGTTCGTGATGATGCTGTTCCTCGTGCTGACCGCGGTGACGTTCAGCCTGGTCGGCTTCATCATCGGCATCTGGGCCGACGGTTTCGAGAAGCTGCAGATCATCCCCTTGCTGATCGTCACGCCGCTGACCTTCCTCGGCGGCAGCTTCTATTCGATCGACATGCTGCCCACTTTCTGGCGGACCGTCGCGCTGTTCAATCCGGTGGTCTATCTCGTCAGCGGCTTTCGCTGGAGCTTCTACGGCACCGCCGACGTGGAGGTGGGCGTCAGCTTGGGCGTGACCGCGGCTTTCCTGGCGGTGTCGATGGCCGTCGTCTCGTGGATGTTGCGCACCGGATACCGGTTGAAGAACTGACGCCGCCGGCGGCGCCCGGCTGCCCGCCGCCCGTCATGGCGCGATCGGGAACCCTAGCGTCGCCGCCAGCATCCGACCAGCGCAGGAACGGGGTGCCGGCGAGGGCGAGCTGGTGGTCGTCGAGGCCCGGCGGCCGCTGCGCCGGCGGGCGCAACAGCGTCAGCAGGCTGTCGATCGATTCGCCCATCCGACGCCCGCGAGCGGAACTGTAGGGCGATCTGGGCCGTTGCCGTCCTCCTTTTCAATCCATCGGGGCTTGTGACTGGGCGTAACTTCTGCCTTGTCAAGAAAACCTGTCATGCCTTGTCAAGGAGACCCGTCATGCACAACCCACCGGCTGCACAGATCCCGGCGCCGCGGCGTCCGGCGCTCGACAAGGGCATCGACTGGGAGCCGCTGCCGTCGCTGGCCTACCTGATCGCCCGCGCCAAGCCCCGCCCGGACGAACCCGTCTGGGAAGAAACGATGCCCGCGAGCCTGGAAACGCCGCCGCCGTCCGCCCCGTTCAGCGAACCGCTGCCCGGCCTGGCGCTGCGCGAGGTGACCGAGCCGGATATCTTCCGGCTGTTCTTCGATCGCTGAACGCCCCGGCCTCGGCCGCTTCGGCTCCAGCCCGTCTCAAGGGCCTGGCCGCGGGCCTCAAGCGGCGGCGGCGCCGATCACGGTCGCGCCGCGATCGGGCGGATGGCCGGGAACCCCGAGTTCCCTCTCGGCTTGGAAGCGCCGCAGCGCGTCGTCGAGCGTCGGCAGGATTCGGCCGCGCGCGCTGCGCAACGCGCTGTAGGCCGGGCGGCGCGCCTTCTGCCCGAGGTCGCCGGAGGAGGCCGCCACGATGCCTTTGCGCGCGAGCCCGGCGTTCTCCGCGAGGCGGCAGGCCAGCTCCGACCAGGTCAGCGCCTTCTCGTTGGTCAGGTGCCAGACGCCATGTTCTCCGTCTATGAGCAGATCCAGCGCGGCTTGGACGAGGTCGGGCACGTAGGTGGGAGAGACGACCTGGTCTCGCGCCGCGTGCCACGGCTGTCCGCGTTCGAGTCCGGCGAGCCCCTGCGAAGCGAAGTTGGATTGGTCCCAAGGCCCGAAGAAGGCCGCCGTCCTCACCACGAGCGCTTGCGGCGAATGCTCGAGGAACATGCGCTCGGCCTGCGCTTTCGCCAGCCCGTACGCATTGAGCGGCCCGACGGGATCGGTCTCGACGTAGGGAAAGCGCTGCGAGCCCGCGAAGACGAGATCGCTGGAGAACCCCAGGAGCCGGACTCCCCGCGATCGGCAGGCCATCGCCAGGACGGCCGCGCCTTCGGTGTTGTCGCGCCATTGGCTGCGGTCGGACTCGGCGTCGTCCACGCGGACGAAACCGGCGGTGTTGACCACCGCCCAGGGTCGATGCCGCTCCAGCGCGCCCGCGACGGAAGCCGCGTCGGCGATGTCCATGTCGCCGCGCGTCATCAGTTGGTGCGGCAGCCCCCGCATGTGGCACAGGCGGCCGAAGGCGCGCGCCAGAGTCCCGCGCCCTCCGGTGACGAGCAGGGGGGCGCCGACGATGGGCGACGCCCGCAGCGCGCCGTGGGGAAGCACCCGCAGCCGGATGTCGCGCTGCCACCAACCGGCGCCGGCCTGCACGGGGTGGTCCGTCTGCACGCCGTTGCCGAGCGCGCGGGCCAGCCGGCCGAGCGCGGTGATGCGCGGCGGATCGCTTCGAATGTCCCAGAGTCCCGGCTCGTAGCGCCGCTCGTCTTTCGTGAGCAGGCTGTTCCAGTCCATCGCGCCGAAGGCGGCCCAGGCGGTCACGGCCCGCACGTCCACCCCTTTTTCACGGGCCCCGGCGGCCGCCTCCCACGCCTGGTGCATCCAGCGCAGCTGCTCTTCGCGGGTGCATCCCAGGTGGACTTCCGTGATGGCGATGGGCAGCCCGTAACGTTCCCAGACTTCGTCCAACCGGCCCGCGAAACCGTGGATCGGCTCGCCGTGCGCGCGCGCGGTCTCGACGTCGACGTAGCGCTGCGCGCCATTGCCGCCATGGCGGCCGTCGGGGTAGAGGCCCAGCCGCTCGTCCAGGAAGCGTTCGCTCGTCACATACGCATTGACGCCGATCAGGTCCGGGACGCAGGGGCCGTCCTGCAGCGCGCCCAGCTCCCGGAGGGTGGCGCCGCTGTCGACGAGGTACCGCCACATCGGGTGGCGCGGATCGACCCGCCCGCACAGGAGGTCGAATCCGAGCCAGCGCCGCTGGTTGTCGAATTCCGCCTGCCGCACCAGCGTGGGCGTGCAGCGGGTGTGCCCGACGTCGTCGGTCTGGATCAACTGCGCGCCCGGATTGACCTTCCTGATTTCGCGCATCGCGGCGACCGTGCCGTGCACCTGCTGAAGCAGCGCGCGGACGAAGTCGCGATCGTTCGCGCGGTGCGGGTACCACAGGCCGTACAGGCCCGAGAAGCGCGCCGTCGTCACCGGTTCGTTGACGGGCGTCCAGAACCGCTGTTCCGGATATCGCCGCGCCACGCGGCGCGCGTAGTTCGCGAACCGCGCCGGGAATCGGGGGTCGATCAGGCTGGTGGCCGCCGGCCCGCTGCCGTGGTGGAGCAGCCCGACGATGGCCGCAATGCGCAGCTCGCGCAATTTGGCGAAGGCGAAATCCGGCCATCTCCAATCCAGCGCGCCGCCGCCGCCGGCCGCGGCGCGCTCCCACAGCACGGGCAGGCGCACGCGTTTCGCGCCCAGCGAGGCCAGCCGATCGAGATCGCCGGGGCGGCACGCGAAGCCCGTCTTGGCCGACTGGTCGTGCCAGAGCCCGCCGATCCGGTTGATGGTGCATTCGGCGCCGACCCACAGCTCCAGCGGCCCGGCGCCGTCGGCCGGGCGCCGCGGGGGCGCGGTCAAGCCGCGGCCGCCCGGAGGGCCGCGCTCAAGCCGCCCTGCACGAACGAACGCGGCGTTTCGGGATCGCGCGCGGCGAGCTTGCCGAACAGCGTCAGCGCCTGCGCGACCACCTGATCCATGTTGTAGTACTTGTAGGTCGCCAGCCTGCCCACGAAGCTCACGTCCCCGAGACGCTCCGCGTCCGCCTCGTACTTCCTGTAGAGCGCCGTGTTCTCGGGCCTGGGGACCGGGTAGTAGGGATCGCCGTGAGCGCGCGGGTATTCGTAGACCACCGAGGTCGCCGCGTGCTTCTGTCCCGTCAGGTGCTTGAACTCGCTGACGCGCGTGTAGGCGAAGTCGTTCGGGAAGTTGACGGTGCCCACCGCCTGGAACCGCTCCTGCTGCAGCGTCTCGTGGCGGAATTCCAGGCTGCGGTAAGGCAGCTTCCCGTGGCGGCAGCCGAAGAAGTCGTCGACGGCGCCGGTGTAGATCATGTGGCGCCACGGCACCAGGTCGGCGATCTCGCGATAGTCCGTGTTGAGCATCACCTTGATGTTGGGATGCGCCAGCATGCGTTCGAACATCCGCGTGTAGCCGTGCAGGGGCATCGCCTGGTAGGTGTCCGTGAAGTAGCGGTCGTCCCGGTTCGTGCGCGTGGGGACGCGCGAGGTGACGCTGGCGTCCAGTTCGCGGGGGTCGAGGCCCCATTGCTTGCGCGTGTAGCCGCGGAAGAACTTGTTGTAGAGCTCGCGGCCCACCTTGGCGACGACGACGTCTTCCGAATTGCGGATCGCATCCGGCTTTTCGGCCACGGAGGCGAAGAACTCGTCGAGCTGGAAACTCGTCAGGTTCAGGCCGTAGAGCCGGTTGACCGTGTCGAGGTTGATCGGCACCGGCACGTTCTGCCCGTCGACGCTGGCGAGCACCCGGTGCTGGTAAGGTCTCCAGGCGGTGAATTTCGACAGGTGCTCGAAGACGTCCGCCGAATTGGTGTGGAAGATGTGCGGCCCATAGGGGTGGATCAAGATGCCCGCGTCGTCGTATCGGTCGTGGGCGTTGCCGCCGACATGCGACCGCTTTTCGACGATCAGGACGCGCTGGCCGAGCTCGGAGGCCAGTCGCTCCGCGAGAACGCTTCCCGCGAAGCCGGCACCCCCGATGCGCGCGTCGAATCCCTGCGGCGCGGCGGCGCCGGCGCGCCGCCCTTCGTTTCCCGGGGTCGCGCCGGCCCCGGTGCCGGTGGCCGCCGCAAGGGCCGTCATGCGGGCCGCGGACGCGGGGTCGTCCAC
>JBEVLR010000009.1:0-3984 GCA_040509075.1 Burkholderiaceae bacterium
AGGCCGCGGTTGCCGCGCCGCCGCTGGCGGCCGCATCGCGCGACGAACACATGTCCGCCGAGACGAGCGCCGGGGCCGGATTCTGGATTCAGCTGGGAGCCTACAGGCAGCGCAACGGCGCGCTGGATTTCCAGCATCGCCTCATCGACGAGCAGCCGTGGCTCGCGCCGCTGCTGGCGGTCTTCAACGACCACGGGCTGAACAAGCTGCAAGCGGGGCCCTACACATCGCGCGACGATGCCCGAAGCGCGGCGGAGCGCATCCGGCTCGCGCTGCAGCTGGTGCCCACGATCGTCGAGAAGCGCTGAGGCCGTGAGCGCCTCAATCGTGCAGGTCTTCGCAACGCAGCGCGGCGGCGTACAGATCGGCGGCGAAGCCCGGCGAATGGGCGACGACGCTGCGCGCCAGTTCGCGGACGTCATGCGCTTCGCGCAGGCGTGCCCGCGGGTTGCGGGCGAGCGCCGAGGGCTTCGGCCGGGCCGCGCCCAGGCCGCCGAACAACTTGGCCATCACGCGGCGAACGACCACGGCGAAGGCGGACCGGCGACCATAGGTGCCGGAGAGCCCGTAAGTGCCGGAAGTGAGAGATGCGGACATGTTCTTTTCCTTGCGCGCAC
The DNA here is from genome assembly GCA_040509075.1 of Burkholderiaceae bacterium. Lineage (GTDB taxonomy): Bacteria > Pseudomonadota > Gammaproteobacteria > Burkholderiales > Burkholderiaceae_C > Scleromatobacter. The sequence goes on from JBEVLR010000009.1 coordinate 618, forward strand.
CTCGAGTGAGATGCATAGCCTGAACATTAAGGGTTAACCCTCTAAACTTCCAATGAATGTTTGGCATCACCGTATGCGTCCTGTTGATGATTGATTGAATTTTCAATAAACCGTGAACTTTCGCACACTAGACCTCAATTTGTTGCGCGTTTTCGATGCCGTGATGTCCGAGGGCAGCCTGACGCGCGCAGCAGAACGACTCTCGATGACGCAACCGGCCGCCAGCCATGCGCTGAAGCGGCTGCACACCGCGGTCGGCGAGGATCTGCTGCTGCGCACCGCCTTCGGCATGCGCCCGACCGCGCGCGCCGAAGCGTTGTGGCCGCAGGTTCGCGCCGCGCTGACGCAGTTGCAGGGGGCGCTGTCGCCGCGCAGCTTCGACCCGAAGCAGGACGCCGTGAACTTCAACATCGCGATGGCCGATGCGACGGCGGCGATGCTGCTGCCGCAGATCGTGACCGACATCGAGAACGAGCGGGCGCTCGCCAACATCCGCGTGCTGCCGCTGACGACCCGCGATCCGCGCCGGCTCGTGGAAGACGGCGACGCGGACCTGGCAGTCGGCTATTTCCCGACCGCCATCTCCGCGATCATCGCGCAGGGCGCCGACGCGGCGCTGCACCACCACCAGCTGTATGCGTCTGAATACGTCTGCGTGATGCGCCGCGACCACCCGCTCGCCGGCCGGCCGCTGACGCTCGATGCCTTCGTCGATGCGCACCACCTGCTGGTGAGCTTCTCGGGGCGCCCGCACGGATTCGTGGACGAGGCCTTGGCCGCGCTCGGCCGCCAGCGTCGAATCGTGCTGACGGTGAACCAGTTCGCCACCGCCGGCAGCGTGGTCGCCCGCTCCGACCTGCTGACCGTGCTGCCGGTGCAGTTCCTGCCCGCGACCGGGGCCGAACATCGGTTGGCGCAGAAGGCGCTGCCGATGCCGGTGGCGTCGATCAACGTCGAGATGATGTGGCACCTGCGCAAGGACGACGACCCCGCGCACCGCTGGCTGCGCAGCCGGCTGCTCAACGCCGCGGCGCGCAAGCCGCAGGCCCGCGGCTGAGCCCGGCCCCGTCCACGCTAAATCACCGCGGCGATCGCGTTGGCCGTCGCCTCGACATTGCGCGTGTTCAGCCCGGCGACGCAAAGGCGCCCCGAACGGATCAGGTAGACCGCGAATTCGTCGCGCAGGCGATCGACCTGCGCGGCCGAAAGGCCCGTGTAGCTGAACATGCCGCGCTGGGTCAGGAAATAGCCGAAATCGCGGCCCGGCGCCTTCGCGCTGAGCGTGCCGTGCAAGGATTCCCGCATGGCCCGGATGCGCTCGCGCATCGCGTCGACGTCGCGCACCCACGAAGCGCGCAGCGCCGGATCGCCGAGCACGCAGGCCGTGATGCCGGCGGCGTGGATCGTCGGGCTGGAGTAGATGCGGCGCACCGTCGCCTTGAGCTGGCCGAAGGCCAGCGCCGCTTCGGCGGCATCCGCGCAGACGACGCTCAGCGCGCCGCCGCGCTCGCCGTAGATGCTCATGCTCTTGGAGAACGAATTCGCGACGAAGAACGGCACGCCGGCCGCCGCGAGCGCGCGGATCGCGAACGCGTCTTCTTCGATGCCGTCGCCGTAGCCCTGGTACGCGATGTCGAGGAAAGGCAGCAACCCGCGCTCCTTCAGCACCGGGATCAGCGCTTCCCATTGGGCCCGCGTCGGGTCGACGCCGGTCGGGTTGTGGCAGCACGCGTGCAGCAGCACGACGCTGCGCGGAGGCAGCCGCGCGAGCGTGTCGCGCATGGCGTCGAACTTCAACCCGCCCGAGGCCGGGTCGTAGTAAGGATAGCTGGAGACTTCCAGCCCCGCGCCCTCGAACATCGAGCGGTGGTTGTCCCATGTCGGGTCGCTGACCCACACGCCGGAGCCGGGCAGCCAGCGCTTGATGAAATCGGCGCCGACCTTCAGCGCGGCGCTGGAGCCGATCGTCTGCAGCGTCGCGACGCGCCCTCCGGCGAGCGCCGGCGAATCGGCGCCGAACAGCAGCGCCTGCACCGCGCGCCGGCAGTCGGCGTCGCCTTCGATCGGCAGATAGGATTTGGCGCGGCCGTTCTCGAGCAGCCGCGCTTCGGCCCGGCGCACGCAATCGAGCACGGGGATGCGGCCCTCGTCGTCGAAATAGATGCCGATCGACAGATTGACCTTGTGCGGCCGCGGATCCTTCTGGAAATCCTCGTTCAGCGAAAGGATCGGGTCACCGGCGAACGGTTCAATGTGTTCGAACATGGGGAGGATTCGGGTTGCGGCCAGGGGGCCGGGACGGCGGATCGGCGCGAGCCGGGATTATCGATCAGGCCGCGAGCGCGGCCTCGATGTCGCCCCGCAGCTTGGCCGGCTCGTCGTTGGGCGCGAAACGCCCGATCACCCGGCCGTCCTTGCCCACGAGGAACTTCGTGAAATTCCATTTGATCGACTCGGTGCCCAGCACGCCGGGCTTCTCGGACTTCAGCCATCGCCACAACGGATCGGCGTTCGCGCCGTTGACGTCGATCTTGGACATCATCGGGAAGCTGACGCCGTGATTGAGCTGGCAAAAGCTCTCGATCTCGCCGTTCGAGCCGGGGTCCTGGTGGCCGAACTGGTTGCACGGGAAGCCGACGACGACGAGGCCGCGGTCCCGGTAGTCCTTCCAAAGCTGCTCCAGGCCCGCGAACTGCGGCGTGAAGCCGCACGCGCTGGCGGTGTTGACGATCAGGAAGACCTTGCCGCGCTGCGCGGCGAAGTCGACGGCGTCGCCGCGGATGGAAGGCGCGGTGAAATCGTACAGCGAGGAAGCGGCCATGATGCCTTTCGAAAAACGGGGCGACACGGGTCCCGCGCCGCGATGTTAGACCGTCGGCGCGACGGGGGTCAGCGTCGGCGGACGCCGTCGAACGCGCCCGACAGCGTCGCCGCGAGGATCAGCGCGCCGCCCGCCAACACCGTGACGTGGAGCTTCGCGCCGCCCCACCAGACCGACGTCAGCGCGGCGAACAGCACTTCGCACGGCATGATCACCGCCGTGGCGGCGGCCGGCAGGCGCGCGGCTCCGTACTGCAGGCACAGGTTGGAGGCCATCAAGGCGGCGGCCAGCCCCAGCGTCAACGGCGCCCACCCGCCGGCGACGGGCCAGTGCACGCCGGCGGCGCCCGCGGCGGCCGACAGCGCGGCGGCCGTCGTCCCGGCGACGACCGCACCGCCCACGAACATCGCGAACGACCGCCCCTCCTCGGGCGCCGCCGCTTCGCGGCGCAGCATCACGTTGTTCAGCGCGAACGCGAAGCCGCCGAGGATCGCGAGCAGGTCGGCCAGGGCGGGCCACCGCGGCGCGAGGCCGATCGGCGAGCCG
>JBEVLR010000010.1:0-9646 GCA_040509075.1 Burkholderiaceae bacterium
TCCGATCATGTCCATGGTGATCAATCCTGAAACCCCGCTGCACAAAAAAGCAGCAGGTTAGGTCAAACACCTGGCTCAGTTTTACGTCGGCACACCCCTCAAAAGTGGCTCAGTTTTCGGTCGGCGCCAACAATCGATGGCATCCGCGAACAGCAATCGCTCCGACGGCGAGCGCTTGACGAACATGCCCCGCACCATCTCGTCCTCGGCCGTGCGCGCCCAGTCCTCGGCGTCACGCTTCAGGCGGAAGGTCTTGACCGTGGTGGGAAAGCCGGTCTTGCGGATGACGGCTTTCCAGGTGCCCGAAGGCGTCTTGACGATGGTTGGCATGGATCTCGATCAGAGGGCTGCACCCCAGCACTGTACCGAAATCGTACCGAACCCGGATTTCAAGCGGGTCGGGCGACTTTCAAATCGCCCGCAAACCCGCATGAATCCTTGGTAGGCCGTGTTGGACTTGAACCAACGACCAAAGGATTATGAGTCCTCTGCTCTAACCAACTGAGCTAACGGCCCGCGACGAAGATTGTAGGGCGGGGCTTCAGCGCTGGGACAGCGCGTTGCCGACCAGCTTGGCGGTGATGTCGACGATCTGGATCATGCGGTCGTAGGGCATGCGCGTGGGGCCGATGACGCCGAGCGTGCCGACGACCTGGCCGTCGACCTCGTACGGCGACGACACGACCGACAGCGCCTCGAACGGCACGACACGGCTCTCGCCGCCGATGAAGATGCGGATGCCTTCGGCGCGGCTGGAATTCTCGAGCAGGCGCATCAGCTCGGTCTTCTGCTCGAAGACGTCGAACATGTCGCGCAGGCTGCGCATGTCGTGGTGGAGGTCCTGAACGCCCAGCAGGTTGCGTTCGCCGGAGACGACGACCTGGTCCTCGCTCTCGGCCATCGCGTCGCTGCCGGCCTGGACGGCGGCGCGCATCAGCGCGGCGATGTCGGCGCTCAGTTCCTCGAGCTCGGTCTTCAGGCGTTCGTGCACCTCTTCGATCGTCAGGCCGGCGTAGTTCGTGTTCAGGAAATTCGTCGCCTCGACCAGCTCGGGCTGGGTGTAGTCGTGCGCGGTGACGATGACGCGGTTCTGCACGTCGCCGTCGGGGGCGACGAGGATGACGAGCACGCGCCGCTCGCCCAGGCGCAGGAATTCGATGTGGCGGAACACGCTGGCCTTGCGCGGCGCCGTGATCACGCCGACGAAGCTCGACAGGTTCGACAGCATCGAAGCCGCCTGCGCGATCACCCGCTGCGGCTGGTCGGGCCTGAGCGCGTCGTGGTTGCCGCCGATCTGGCCGATCAGCTGCGCGATCTGGGACTCGGCGTCGGCCGCGCGCGCGGTCAGCATGGTGTCGACGAACAACCGGTAGCCGCGCGCGGTCGGCACGCGTCCGGCCGACGTGTACGGGCTGACGATCAGGCCCAGGTCTTCGAGATCGGACATCACGTTGCTGATCGTCGCGGGCGACAGCTCTAGCCCCGACGCGCGCGACAGCGTGCGCGACCCCACCGGCTGGCCGTCGGCGATGTAGCGTTCGACCAGGGTCTTCAGCAATGTCTTGGCGCGCTCGTCGAGCATGGCGCCGATTGTAAGGATCTGCCGCCGCCGCGGTTTCCGGCGCCGTTCAACCGGTCTTGCACCGACCGCGCGCGGCCCCGGACAGGGCCCGCCGCGGACGCGCGGATCGGCCGCCGGCGCAGCCGGCCGCACCCCGCTGCGCCCGGGGGCGCTGTGGTGTAATTCATCGCATGTCGACCCCCTTCCGTCACGTGGCGCTCTTCGGCAAATACCAGGCACAAGGGGTGCGGCCGATCCTGGAGGAGATCGCCCGGTTCCTGGTGCGCGGCGGGGTCGAGGTGTCGGTCGACCGCGACACGGCGGTCAACAGCGGCTGGAACGATTTCGGCGCGATGAGCGTCGACGAGCTCGCCGGGGTCTGCGACCTGGCGGTGGTGGTCGGCGGCGACGGCACGATGCTGGGCATCGGCCGCGAGCTGGCGCGGCACGGCATCCCGCTGATCGGCATCAACCAGGGCCGCCTCGGCTTCATCACCGACATCGCGCACACCGACTGGCGCGAGGCGCTGGCGCCGATGATCCGCGGCGACTACGAAGCCGAAAGCCGGCCGATGATCGAAGGCGGCGTGTGGCGCGACGGCGCGCAGATCTTCAAAGGCTTCGCGCTGAACGACGTGGCGGTGCGCAGCAGCAGCCCGAGCATGATCGAGCTGCGCGTGACGGTGGGCTCCGACCTCGTGGCCAACATCCGCTGCGACGGCGTCATCGTGGCGTCGCCCACCGGCTCCACCGCGTATGCGCTGTCGGCCGGCGGGCCGATCCTGCATCCGGGCATCGGCGGCTGGGCGTTGGTGCCGGTGGCGTCCCACACGCTGTCGAACCGCCCGATCGTGCTGCCCGACGACCAGGAAGTGGCGATCGAATTCGTGCAGGGCCGGGAGGCCAGCGCGAACTTCGACATGCACGGGCTGGCCAGCATGCTCGCGGGCGACACCGTGCGCATGCGGCGCTCCGCGCACAAGGCGCGCTTCCTGCATCCCCGCGGCTGGAGCTACTACGCCACGCTGCGCCACAAGCTGCACTGGCACGAGGGAACGGCCTAGGGCCCGTTCACGCCGAACCGATGCTGCGCCGCCTCTCGCTAAAGGACTTCGTCATCGTCGAAGCGCTCGAACTGGAGTTCGGCCCCGGCCTGTCCGTGCTCACGGGCGAAACGGGCGCGGGCAAGTCCATCCTGATCGACGCGCTGCAGCTCGCGCTCGGCGCGCGCGCCGAAGTCGGCGTGGTTCGCGAAGGCTGCGCGCGCAGCGAGATCGCCGCCGAGTTCGACTCCCCGCCGTCGCTCGCCGGCTGGCTCGAGGACGCCGGCTTCGCGGCCGACGACGCGCTGCTGCTGCGGCGCGTGGTCGACGCGCAAGGCCGCAGCCGGGCGTTCGTCAACGGCGGCGCCGCGACGCTGGCGCAGCTGCGCGAAGCCGCCGACCATCTGATCGACATCCACGGCCAGCACGCCTGGCAAAGCCTGACGCGGCCGGCCGCGGTGCGCGCGCTGCTCGACGAACAGGCCGAGGTCGACGCCGCCCCGGTCGCCGCGGCGTGGGCCGATTGGTCGCGGGCGGCCGCCGCGCTCGCGGACGCGCACGCGCGCCAGGGCGAACTCGAGACCGAACGCGAGCGGCTGGTCTGGCAGCTCGGCGAGATCGATCGGCTGGCGCCGGCCGGCGGCGAATGGGCCGCCCTGAGCGCCGAACACGGCCGCCTGGCGCATGCGCAGGCGCTGACGGGGGCCGCGCAGCAAGCGTTGGAAGACGTTTCGGAAGGCGAGGCCAGCGCGCTGCGGCGGCTGTCGCGGGCGGCGAGCGCGCTGCGGTCCGTCGCCGACCACGACCCGGCGCTGGCCCCGATGCTCGAGGCTCTGGACGGCGCCGAAGCGCAGTTGCAGGACGCGGCGCACGGCCTGTCGGGCTACCTGAGCCGCACCGACCTCGACCCGGGCCGGCTCGGGGAGCTCGACGACCGCATGTCGTCGTGGATGGGCCTCGCGCGCCGCTTTCGCCGGCGGCCGGAAGACCTCCCGGCGCTCCAGGCCGAATGGCGGGGCGCGTTGGCCGCGCTCGATGCGGCGGCCGACCCCGCGCATCTGCGGCGACGCGTCGACGACGCGCTGGCGCTCTGGCGCGCCGAGGCCGCCCGCGTCAGCGCGCGGCGGGCCGCCGCCGCGCCGCGGATGGCCGCGCGCGTCACCGAGGCGATGCAGCAACTGGGCATGGACGGCGGCCGCTTCGACGTCGCGCTGGCGCCGCAGGCCGAACCGCAGCCCTTCGGCGCCGAGACGGTCGAATTCCTCGTCGCCGGCCACGCCGGCAGCACGCCGCGGCCGCTCGCGAAGGTGGCCTCCGGCGGCGAGCTGTCGCGGCTCGCGCTGGCGATCGCGGTCACGGCGGCGCGATCGACGGCGGCGCGCGCGAGCGGAACGGGAACCGGCGCGCCGACCTCATCCGCAGCGGTCGGCACCTTGATCTTCGACGAGATCGATTCAGGCGTCGGCGGCACGGTGGCCGACGCGGTGGGGCGCCTGATGAAGCGCCTGGGGCGCCATGCGCAGGTGCTGGCGGTGACGCACCTGCCGCAGGTCGCGGCCTGCGGCGACCATCATTTCGTCGTCGCCAAACGCAGCGCCGACGGCCGCACGACGAGCGGGGTCGTGGCCTTGAATGGCGAATCGCGCGTGGCGGAAGTGGCGCGCATGCTGGGCGGCGAACGCGGGGCCGGCACCAGCCTCGCGCATGCGCAGGAGCTGATCTCGCGGGCGGTCGCGGCCGACGCCGCCGGCGAGGCCCCGCCGCGCGGCCCCTCCGGAGGCGCCCGCGCGCCGCAACCTGCGAGACGCAGGCCGCCCGATGCGCGCTGACCCGCCGCCGATCGATGGCGCCGGCCTGCCGGAAGAAGGCGCGGGCGACGGCGGCGACGGCACGCGCGAGATCGTGCTGGTCACCGGCATTTCGGGCTCGGGCAAATCGATCGCGCTGCACGCGCTGGAGGACGCCGGCTTCTTCTGCTGCGACAACCTGCCGCCCGAACTGCTGCCCGAGTTCCTGCGGCTGGAGAGCGAACGCTCGGTGCGGCGCGTCGCGGTCGCGGTCGACGTGCGCACGGCCGGCTCGCTGCCGCGCCTGGTGCCGCTGCTGGAAAGCCTGCGCCTGGACGGCGTTCAGGTGCGGCCGGTGTTCCTCGATGCGAGCACCGACACGCTGGTGCGCCGCTTTTCGGAAACGCGGCGGCCGCATCCGTTGTCGAAGAGCCGGGGATCCGCCGACACGCACCGCGCGCTGATCGACGCGATCGAGCTCGAACGCGAGCTGCTCGCCGGCATCCGCGTGCGCTCGACGATCTTCGACACCAGCCAGCTGCGCCCGGTGCAGCTGCGCCGGTGGATGCGCGACCTGGTCGGCGCGCACGCGAGCCAGCTGTCGCTGGTGTTCGAATCGTTCGCGTTCAAGCGCGGCGTGCCGCTGGACGCCGACATGGTGTTCGACGTGCGCGTGCTGCCCAACCCGTATTACCTGCGCGAACTGCGTCCGCTGACCGGCCGCGACCCGGAAGTCGCGAACTACCTGCGCGAGCAGCCGGAGGCGATGGAAATGCTCGACCAGATCGAACGCTTCCTGCGCCGATGGCTGCCCAATTTCGAGAGCGACCAGCGCAGCTACCTGACGGTGGCGATCGGCTGCACCGGCGGCCAGCACCGATCGGTGTTCATGTGCGAAACCCTGGCCGAACGGTTCGCGCCGACCGTGTCGACGCTGCTCAGGCACCGCGAATTCGACGCGATCGAATAAAGCCCGTCAGAGCATCGCCTCCAGCAGCTTCCGCAGCGGCGCCGGAATGCCGACGGTGTCGAGCTCGCCGCGCGACACCCAACGGCCGGCGGCGGGCGCCGCGGCGTTTTCGCCGTCGCCGTGGATGTCGGCCTCGCCGGGCTCGTCGTCGGGCGCCGGCGATGCATTCACCGCGCCGAGCCTGCAGATCTCGCGCTGCCGCTCGTCGGAGACCGCGCCGCGCCATCGCAGCCGCAACGGCTGCAGCGTCCAGTCGAAATGGGTCAGCACGTGCTTGAACGGCGCCATCCATTCCAAGGTCCCGGGCCACCGCCCGACGGCGCGTTCGAGCGCGACCGCGTCGTCGAACTCCGGCAGCGCCCAGAGTTGCGCCCACACGCCCGAATCGGCGCGGCGCACCAGCCACACCTCGTCCCCGCGCTGCAGCCACAGCAGCACGCTCGCCCGCTTTCCGCGCTTGAGTTTTCGGGTCTTCACCGGGAAGCGCTCGGGCGTGCCCGACGCCTGCCCCGCGCACATCGACCGCACCGGGCACGCGTCGCAAGCGGGCCGCCTGAGGGTGCAGACCGTCGCGCCGAGATCCATCAAGCCCTGCGTGTAGGCCGACATCGCCGCGTCGAGCGCGGCGCCGCCGGGCGCGTTCGGCAGCAGATCGGCCGCGATCGCCCACAACGCTTTTTCGGACGCGGACTGCGCGATGTCGCGCTCGAAGGCGAGCACGCGGGTCAGCACGCGCTTGACGTTGCCGTCCAGGATCGCCACCCGCTCGCCGAAGCAGAACGCCGCGATCGCGGCGGCGGTCGAAGGGCCGATGCCGGGCAGGCCGGCGAGCCGCTCGGCGGTCGACGGGAACGCGCCGCCGTGCTCGGCGACGACCGCTCGCGCGCAACGGTGCAGGTTGCGGGCGCGGGCGTAGTAGCCGAGCCCGCTCCAGAGCGCGAGCACGTCTTCGGTCGGCGCCGCGGCGAGCGCGGCGACGGTCGGGAAGCGCTGCAGGAAACGTTCGAAATACCGCCGCACGGTCGACACCTGCGTCTGCTGCAGCATGATCTCGGAGAGCCAGACCCGGTACGGATCGCGCGTCTGCTGCCACGGCAGGCCGCTGCGGCCGTGCGAACGCTGCCATGCGATGACGCGGTCGGCGAACGGCAGCGCATCCCATTCGGGCGGCGCCTCGCGGGCGACGAAGGGGGAACGGACGGCGAAGGAAGGATCCATGCCGAATGATGCCTTGCCCGCCCGCCGGAACGCGGCACGGCCGCGACGCCGGACGTCGGCGCGGCCGCCTCGGCCTCAAACCATCGCGGCCGAATCGATCGGAAGGTCGAAGTGCTCGGATTCGGGCCCGACCGGGCCGCGGCGCGCGATCACGGCGATGGTTTCGCAGCGCAGCGTCACGTCGGTGATCAGCGCCTCGATGCGCGCCGATTGGCCTTCGACGTCGGCCACGCGCTCTTCGAGGTCGCCGGCCGCCTGCTGGATGCGTTCGAGCGATTCGCGCCGCTTGCGGAAGCTGCGGCGGCGGTCGCGCAGCTGGGCCTCCATCTGCGCGCTCGCCGACTGGTGCCACAGCTCGATGTCGCGCGCCGCGGTCTCGAACACGACGCGCAGCTTCGACACCAGCATGCGCACGAAGCGCTCCTTGAACGCGGCGGACGCCATGCGCAGCGTCTCGCTGAGCCCGAAATAGCGGTTGTAGCCGTTCTCGATCGCGGCCAGTTCCTCGCGATGGCTCGCGAGCTCGGGCGGCAACGCGATCGACAGCGAAAAACCGAACTCGGCGTTCAGCTGGCGGAAGGTGCCCTGCAGCATCTCGCGCGCCTCGCCGGTGGTGACCTCGGCGCCGGACAGCGCGTGGCGCAGCTTGTCGCACATGCCCAGGAAAGCCTGGCGCGCGCCCAGATGCAGCCAGCCCGAGTTCAGCGCCGCCTGCAGCTGCTTGACTTCGGCGCGGATGCGCTCGCTCGACAACTGGTTCTGCGTCTCCCGCAACATGCGCGCCTGCACGGCGCGCAGCGCCGTCAGGCGGGCGACGCAGCGCTCGAATTCGGCCGCATCCTCGTGCACGCGGTCGAGCAGGTGGCGCACGCGCACGCCGCTCTTGCCGCGCAAGCCGCGCAGTTCGAGCAGCTGTTCGGAATTCTGGCGCCGCTGATCGCGCAGGCGCGCGCCGACTTGCGCGTGCAAGGCTTCGACGCCCGACACCAGCGCATGCGTCAGCACCTGCTGGCGCGCGGGCAGCAGTTCGTTGGTCAGCGCGGCTTCGAGCGCCGGCAACCGGCTCTTCGCGAGCTCGGCGCCGTTGCCGCTCAGGCGCGCGTGCAGCGCCGTGCGCGCCGACACCGGGAACACGCGTTCGCGCGGCATCTGCAGCGTCTGGGCGGTGACTTCGCACTGCTTCTGGATCAGCGCTTCGTTCTGCGCCGGCGTCAGCAGCGGGTCGGCCAGCATGTCGACCTTGTTGAGCACGACGAAGCACGCCATGTTCTGGCCGCCCAGGTGCTCGTTCCAGACCGACAGGTCGGACTTGGTGACGCCCGCGTCGGCGCCCAGCAGGAACAGCGCGGCATGCGCGCCGGGCAGCAGGCCCAGCGTCAGCTCGGGTTCGGTGCCGATCGCGTTCAGGCCGGGCGTATCGAGGATCACCAGCCCGCGCGCCAGCAGCGGATGCGGATAGTTGATCATCGCGTGGCGCCACGCGGGCACCTCGACGTTGCCTTCGTCGTCGAGCGGCGGATTGTCTTCGGGGTTGGTGTCGGACCACAAGCCCAGCTCGCGCGCGACTGCGGGCGTCACCTGGCGCGTGTGGGTGACTTCGGACAGCGCCTCGGCCAGCGCCGCCGGATCGGACGGATCGAGCGGCACGCGCTTCCAGCCGTCGCGGGCCAGGCGCAGCTCGGTCAGCGACGAGCCTTCGCGGCGCGTGTCGATCGGCAGCAGGTCGAGCATCGGCTTGTCGCGCTCGTTCCAGCCCAGCTCGACCGGGCACATCGTGGTGCGGCCGGGCGTGGCCGGCAGGATGCGGCGGCCGGTATCGGCGAAGAAGATCGCATTGATCAACTCGGATTTCCCGCGCGAGAATTCGGCGACGAACGCGACGACCAGTTTGTCGGTCAGCAGGCGCTGGCGCAGCGATTCGGCGATTTCCGCGGAAGGCTCCGACAGCAGCTCGTTGCCGGTGAAGAAATGGGTCAGGCCCGCCAACTCGCGCGCGAGCGACTGGCGCCAGTTCGCCAACGCGTCGAGACCCGGAACCAGCGGTTGATCTGTGGTCGTCATGCCCAAGCTCGTTGTCATCGCGCGCTCGAAGCGCTGAACGGCGCGAACGCGCCCCCTCTGCATGGATCGTAGCGCGATTACCGCGCGGGAATCGGTTCGGCGGCCGTCAAATTGCGGATTAAGTCGCGCGATGCCTCCACCGGAGAATATGGACGACGCTGCTCGATCGCCACCGAAAACCTTTTGATACACGATCCTCCATATCGATACGAATTCCTTCTAACGTTTCTGACAACCTCCGCAGAAATAGGTCGCGCGCTGACCTTGGACGATGCGCCGCACCACGCCCGCGCAGGTCGTGCACGGCTGGCCGCCGCGGCCATAGACCTGCGCCTGTTCCTGGTAATGGCCGACCGCGCCGTTGACGCTGAAATCCTTCAGCGTCGTGCCGCCCGCGTCGATCGCGCGCCGCAGCACCTGGCGCACCGCGGCCAGCAGCCGGGCGGCGCGCGGTGCGCTGATGCGGTTGGACGGCGTACGGGGGTCGATGCGCGCCAGATGCAGCGCCTCGCACGCATAGATGTTGCCCGCGCCGACGATCAGTTCGCCCGACAGCAGCGCCGCCTTGATCGGCGCGCGGCGGGTCCTCATCGCGGCGTGGAACGTGGTTTCGTCGAGCGCGGGGTCGAACGGTTCGGGGCCGAGCCCGGCCAGCAGCTTGCGCGCCGGGTCGGCCTGCGGCGACGGCGACCAGACCACCGCGCCGAAACGCCGCGGATCGGTGAGCCACAGGCAGCCGCGATCCGTCAGCAGCCGGAAATGGTCGTACGGCCCGCGGACGGCGGGTGCGCCACCGAACGACAGCGCTCCCGACATGCCCAGATGGATGAGCAGGCCGCCGGCGGCGCCGGCCCCGTCGAACGGATCAGCCGCCACGGGCCCGAACGGTGGGGTCGCCGGCAACGGCAGGCCCCGCGGCCGCTCGGCGCCCGCGGCGTCAGGCTCGGCGCCGGGCGCCGGGCCCAGCGGCAGCCACAGATATTTGCCGCGCCGCGCCATGTCGCCG
>JBEVLR010000011.1:0-3849 GCA_040509075.1 Burkholderiaceae bacterium
GGGCGCGCGGCGCTGGCGCCAGGCGTGGTCCGACCACCGGATGAAGACGCTGGCGCCGGCGGAGGTGTCGCGTCGCGCGCATGCGGGCGCGCCCGAGAGCGTCGCGGCGGCCTGAGCCCGCGCCGCAAGGCAGAAGGGCAGCCGCGGCTGCCCTTTCTCAGGCGCGCCGCGCGTTCAAGCGTCGGCCAGCGCCTCGTCGATCTTGTCCTTGACGCGATGCAGGCCGCGCAGCAGCGAGCTTTGGTCGAGCATCGCCTGCGGCGCGAGCTTCATCGCCACGTCGTCGAGCTGGGCCGGTTCGTTGACGATCGTGTGCGCCAACGCGGACAGCACGCAGATGTAGCGGTGCGACACCCGCGGCAGGCGCATCGTCGTCTGGATCGCGACGTGGTGGCGCACGCTGGCGATGGCCGCCGGCGCCAGCCCCCACGCCTCGCAAAGCCGGGCGCCGACTTCGTCGTGGCCGACGCCGAAGGCCTGGCGTTCGAGCGCGATCAGCGCGGAGTCGTCCGCCGCCGCGGCCAGCATCGGCGCGTACTTCGCCGGCGCATGGCGGTAGAGGACGGCCTTGCCGCACTCTTCGAACAGGCCCGCGCTGTGCGGCCCCCAAGCCTCCATCGACAGCGCTTGCGCGAGCCGGCCCATCACCAGGCCGCGGATGCTCGCGCGTTCCCAGACCGCGACCAGCTGCGGCACTTTCGGGAACGTGGCCTGCAGGCCGCTTTCGTAGGCGATGCCCGCGATCTCGCGCACGCCGAGGTAGGTCACCGCCTGCTGCACGCTCTGCACCCGGCCCCTCAGGCCGTAGACCGGAGAATTGATCGCCGTCATCACGGCCGCCGCGAACGACATGTCGGATTCGACGAGCGTGCCGATCGCATTCAGGTTGACGTCGTCGTCGCGCAGCAGCGCCGCCAGCTTGGTCAGCAGTTGCGGTTGCGCCGGGAGGTCGAAGTCCAGGGTCACGAGGGGGGTATCGTCGGACATGGTCGCTCCGGAAATCAAGGATCCCGACTGATCGGGGGGAACAAGGCCAATGCTAGCGGCGTCTCCGCCGATGCGCATGGCCGCGCCGGCATCAAAACGCCGCCCGGTGTGGCACTTTCGGCATCATGCGCGCCGCGGTGCGGGCACGGCGCCTGCCGTCGAGCTGGAAATTCGCGTCTCAGGCACGCTCGCGCCGGCCGGTTCCGCAGGCCGGCTTTTGCCGCGGACGCCCCGGCTTTTGGAAAGGAACCCCCATGATCGATTGGCCGGCGCCGTCGGCGCCGCACGTCGCGACCTGGATCATCGCCGCGGCCGCCACGGCGGCGGTCATCGTTCGGCCCGGCCGCCTGCCCGAGGCGACGTGGGCGATCGCCGGCGCGTTGGCGCTCGCCGTGGCCGGCCTGCTGACGGTGTCGGCCGCGCTGGGCGCCGTGCTGCGGGGGCTGGATGTCTACCTGTTCCTGATCGGCATGATGCTGCTGGCCGAGCTCGCGCGCCGCGAAGGCCTGTTCGACACGCTGGCCGCCTGGGCCGTGCGGTTCGCCGGCGGTTCGGCGCCGCGCCTGTTCGGGCTGATCTACGCGATCGGCGTCGTGGTGACGATGTTCATGTCCAACGACGCCACCGCGGTGGTGCTGACGCCCGCCGTGCACGCGGCGGCGAAAAAGGCGGGCGCGAAGCCGTTGCCCTACCTGTTCGCGTGCGCATTCGTCGCCAACGCGGCCAGCTTCGCGTTGCCGGTCTCGAATCCGGCCAACCTCGTCGTGTTCGGCGACCACATGCCGCCGCTGGCGACGTGGATCCGGACGTTCGCGCTGCCCAGCGTCGCCGCGGTCGCGGCGACCTGGCTGCTGCTCGCGTTCCTGTTCCGCCGCGAGCTGCGCGCGCCCGTCGACGCCGACGCGCGCGTGCCGGCGCTGTCGGGCAACGGCCGGATCGCCGCGCTGGGCGTCGCCGGCGTCGCGCTCGCGATGTTGACGGCGTCGGCGTTCGGCGCCGCGCTCGGCGCGCCGACCCGGTTGGCGGCGACGCTCGCGGTCGGCGCGGTGCAATGGAACAAGCGCGAGGCGCCCTGGCCGCTGCTGCGGCACGTTTCCTGGAGCGTGCTGGCGCTGGTGGCGGGGCTGTTCGTCCTCGTGGCCGGCGTCGAGCGCACCGGATTGATCGCCGCCTTGACCGAGCTGCTGCGCCAGGTCGCCGGACAGTCGCCGCGCGAGACCGCGTGGGCGGCCGGCGCGATCGTCGCGTTCGGATCCAACCTGCTGAACAACCTGCCGGCGGGGCTGATGGCGGGCACGGCGGCGAATTCCGGGTTCCTCGCCCAACCGGTCCGGTCGGCCATCGCCATCGGCATCGACCTCGGCCCCAACCTGTCCGTCACGGGATCGCTCGCGACCATCCTGTGGCTGGTCGCGCTGCGGCGCGAAGGCGGGCACGTGTCGGCCTGGGCGTTCCTGCGGGTGGGCATCGTCGTGATGCCGGCGGCGCTCGCGTTGGCGCTGGCCTGCTTGTGAGCGCCCCCAGGGCCGGTCGAGCCGTGCGCGCTCAATCGACCCCGTCGATCCGCACCCAGGTCGTCTTCAGCTCCGTGTACTTGTCGAACGCGTGCAGCGACTTGTCGCGGCCGTTGCCGCTCTGCCGGTAGCCGCCGAAGGGCACGGTGATGTCGTCCTCGTCGTACGAGTTCACGTGCACGGTGCCGGCGCGCAGGGCGCGCGCCACGCGGTGGGCGCGGTTGAGGTTGTCGCTCCAAACGGCGGCCTGCAAGCCGTAGGCGGAGGCGTTGGCGATCGCGACCGCCTCCTTCTCGTCCTTGAATCGGATCACCGACATCACCGGCCCGAAGATCTCCTCGCGCGCGATCTTCATCGCGTTGTCGACGCGGTCGAACACGGTCGGCTCGACATACCAGCCGCCGGTCTCGGCGCGCGCCCGCCGGCCGCCGCTGACCACGCGCGCGCCTTCCGCGCGGCCGGCTTCGATGTAGCCCAGCACGGTGTTCAGCTGCGTTTCGTCGACGAGCGCGCCCATCCCGGTCTCCGGGTCGAGCGGGTCGGCGGGAGCGTGCTTCGGCGCCTCGGCGGCGACCAGCCGGACGAATTCGTCGGCGATCCGCTCGTGCACGAGCACGCGCGACGGCGCGTTGCACGATTCGCCCTGGTTGAAGAACATCCCGCCGGCGACCGTCTCCGCGGCGCGCCCGATGTCGGCGAAATCGTCGAACACGACGAACGCCGACTTGCCGCCCAGCTCGTTGTAGACGCGCTTCAGGTTCGACCTGCCCGCGTACTCGAGCATCTTGCGGCCGACGCGGGTCGAGCCGGTGAAGGCGACCGCGTCGACGTCCGTGTGCAGCGCGAGCGCTTCGCCCGCCTCTTGGCCGAAGCCGGGCACGACGTTGAAGACGCCGGGGGGCAGGCCGGCTTCGACGGCGATCTCGGCCAGCCGCAGCGCGGTCAGCGGGCTCTTCTCGCTCGGCTTGAGCACGACGCTGTTGCCGCACGCGAGCGCCGGCCCGATCTTCCAGGCGGCCATGATCATCGGATAGTTCCAGGGCACGATCGCGCCGACGACGCCCACCGGTTCGCGCGTGATCAGCGCGAGGGCGTCCGCGCCGGTGGGCGCGACCTCGCCGTAGACCTTGTCGGCGGCTTCGGCGTACCACGCGATGCAGCGCGCGCAGGCGGGCACGTCGACGGCGAGCGAATGCCGGATCGGCTTGCCCATGTCCAGCGTTTCGAGCAGCGCGAGTTCGTCCTTCGCCGCGAGGATGCCGTCGGCGAAGCGCTGCAGGATCTTCTTGCGTTGCGCCGGGGCCTGGCCCGCCCAGCGGCCGTCGTCGAACGCGGCGCGCGCGGAGCG
>JBEVLR010000012.1:0-5884 GCA_040509075.1 Burkholderiaceae bacterium
GCCGGGGCGCCGCCCGGCCATGCCCGGCCAGGCGGCCGCGCGTCCGCGCTCGCCGATCAGCGTGGCGGCCGCCAGCCTGCCCAGGATGAATTCATACTGGCGCCGGGGCACGGCGCGGTGCAGCGCAGGCGGCATCCGCGCGGCCCAGGCGAGGCAGGTCGCCTCGACGAGTTCGAGGCGCTTGCGCAGGAGCACCCATTCGGCGCCGGCGGTCAACGAGGCGTCGGCGAAGTCGATTTCATCCGCATAGCGGCGCAATTCGTCGCGGCGGCCCGGTTGCGGCGGCATGGGCGCGGGCCGACGTCAACGCCGGCAGGCCGGCAAGCGAGCCGCGCCGCGCCGCCGCAAGAATTGGTCAGGCGACATCGATCTCCACCATCACCGGCGCGTGGTCGCTGGGGCGCTCGAGCTTGCGCTGCGCCTTGTCGATCACGCAACTGCGCACCCCGGCGCGCAAGGGCCCGCTGACCAGGATGTGGTCGATGCGCAGCCCCTGGTTCTTGCGGAACGCGAGGTTGCGGTAATCCCACCAGCTCCACGACTTGGGCGCTTGGTCGAGCAGCCGGAACGCGTCGTGGAGTCCGAGGCCGACCAGCGCGCGGAAGTGCGCGCGCTCCTCGTCGGTGCAATGGATCTGCCCGGCCCAGGCGACCGGATCGTGGACGTCGTGGTCTTCGGGCGCGATGTTGAAATCGCCCATCAGCACGAGCTTCGGGTGCCGGGCGAGCTCGTGTTCCAGCCAGGCGCGCAACGCGCCCAGCCAGGTCATCTTGTAGGCGAACTTGTCGCTGCCAGGCGCTTGCCCGTTCGGGAAGTAGCCGCCGACCACGCGGATGCCGCCCACGGTGCCCGCGATCACGCGCGCCTGCTCGTCGCCGTGGCCAGGGATGTTGCGCACGACGTCGGTCGCCGGCCCGCGCGACAGCAGCGCGACGCCGTTGTAGGTCTTCTGCCCGAAGAACTCGGCCGCCCAGCCCGCCTCTTTCAACGCTCCATGCGGGAATTTCTCGTCCACCAGCTTGGTTTCCTGCAGCACGACCGCGTCCGGCTGCGCGGCCTCGAGCCAGGCCAGCAGGTGCGGCAGGCGCACGGCGAGGGAGTTGACGTTCCAGGTGGCTAATTTCATGGTGGATTCAGGCGACTGATTCATGCGAGTCGAATCGTTGTCCGTTCGGGGAAATCGTCCCTGGCGCAGCATACCGCCTGACGATGGCGGCGCCCGGCGGTGGCCGGCGCAGGTCAAGGGCTCGGCGAGCACGGCCCGCCATGGCGATCCGCGCCGGGCCGGTCCACGCAACCGGGCCACGTTCGGCTATCCTGAGGCCGGCTCGACCTCGACAGCCACGTCCTAAACGAATCGACACCGTCACGGAGAAGGCCTCATGCATTTGCTCGCGAACGGAATGGTGACGACCGGAATGACGGAAAGCCCCGGCAGGCTGTTGCTGTCGGGGCGGTCGATCTTCGTTCTCAAAGAAACCGTCAATGCCGCGCCCGCGGCGGCGATCTTCGGTTTGCTCGGTGCGCTCGTCGCGGGCCTGGCGGGCCGGGCGGGCGCGCCGAAAGAAGGCCCGGGCTATCTCGCCGATCCCGATCTCGCGGGGATGCCGGAGCGCGATCGCCGGGCGCTGCGCGGGACGCGGCTTCTGGTCAAGTACACGATCTCCCCGTCTTTGAAGGTGACGCCCACCAAAATGGGTTTCTCCTTCGACGACGGCTCGACGGGCACGAAGTTCTCCGGCCTCCTGCACAAGAAGAAGATCGCGGCGTATCTGCAGGCGCAGGGCCTCGCGCCCTGAGGGTTGCGGGCGTTCGCGGGCGCGATGCCGGTGCCGCGCGGCTCAGATGCCGGCGTACCACTCGTAGCCGCGATCCTCCCAGAAGCCGCCCTGGCCGCCCGCCATCCGCGAATAGGCGTCGGCGACCTCGATCCGCATCACGTACTTGGCTTGTTTGTAGCCGAGCTGGCGCTCGACGCGCAGGCGCAGCGGCGCGCCGTGCGCGACGGGCAGGTCGCGGCCGTTCATGCCGTAGGCGAGGATGGTCTGCGGGTGGTAGGCGTCCAGCAGGTCGATGCTTTCGTAGTAGAGGCCGCTGTCGTCCCGGGTTTCGCCGAGGTTGTCGGCGCAGTGGAAGATCACGTAGCGCGCGCCGGGCCGCAAGCCGGCGGCGTCGAGGATCGCGCCGAGCGGCGCGCCTTGCCATTTGCCGATCGCGCTCCAGCCCTCGACGCAGTCGTGGCGGGTGATCTGGGTGCGCGACTTCATCGCCTTGACCTGCGCCAGCGACAGCGACAACGGACGCTGCACCAGGCCGTCGACCTGCAGCCGATAGCCGGCGAACTTGCCCTGCAGCAGCGCGGCGTATTCCTTGCCGGCGGGCATGGACGAGCCGTTCGCCCGGAACACCGGCGACAGGTCGCGCTCGGTGTATTCCTTGGCGAGGAACTGATGTTCGAGCAGCGCGCGCTGGCTGCCCATCGTCAGCTTCTCCGCGCTGCGCAGGATCTGGTCGATGCGCGGGTCGCGCGCGGCGCGGTCGCAGCCCGCGAGCGCCATCGATCCGGCGCCGGCGGCGAAGGCCTTCAGCCAGCGGCGGCGCGATTCGAAGGCGATGCGCGCGGCCCGGCGCGTCCGGTCGATCGGGTTCATGGCCGGTCTCCGTCGATCTCGACCGCGTAGTCGCCCGTGACCATCGACCGCAGGTTGTTCCACAGCCCCGAGGCGACGACCATCACCACATGCACGACGACGAACGCGACCAGCGCCGACGCCGCGATGAAGTGCAGCGCGCGCGCCGAAGGCCGCCCGCCGAAGGCGTCCAGCAGCACGGGCAACGCCGAGTCGAGGCCCGGCGACATGGTCAGCCCGGTCAGGATCATCAGCGGCAGCAGCACGAAGATCACCGCCAGGTAGCTGAGCTTCTGCAGCGCGTTGTAGCGCCGGGCCGCCTCACCTTTCGGGAAATTCAGCTTGGCGTGCTCGACGACCTCGTGCGCCAGATTCGCGGGCGCCAGCTCGGCCTTGGACGGCAGCAGGTCGCGGCGGAAATGGCGCCGCGCGAAACCCGCGGCCAGGTAGACCGCGCCGTTGGCCACGAACAGCCAGGCGAAGAAGAAGTGCCAACGCCTGCCCGTGGCCAGATCCTGGTGGGACGGGATCGTCAGCCACGACGGGAAGGCGCGCGGCGCCGGCGAGGCGCCTTCCATCGAGGCGCCCAGCAACCCGGTCGTGCGCAGGCTCAGCGGGCCCAGGCGCAGTTCGCCGCGCCAGCCATGGCCGTCGCGGCGGGAATCGATCGACAGCCACGCGTGGTCGTTGTCGGCGCCGTACTGGCCCCAATAGAGGCGCGGGTGGGCGTTGAAGATCTGCGCGCCGGTCATCAGCAGCAACGAGAAGCAGAAGACGTTGATCCAATGCGTGATCCGCACGAGGAGGGAGTGGCGCGGCACCAGTTCGAGCTGTGCGGGCCCCCGGCGCGGCCTCGAGGCGGACGGCATCTGGGTGGTGGTCATGCGGGCTTTCCTGCGGTGGGCGACGGGAATTGGTCGCCCGGCTCGCCCCGGACCTTACATCGGCGCCGGCGGCCGCGCGGCCGCGATGTGGCGGCGCCCGTCGCGTTCGTCACGCGGGAACGGGGCCCGGCGCCGGCGACGCGGGTCACAGGTGCAGCGCCGTCGCCACGCCGATGGCCAGGCCCACGCCCGCCACGCCCAGCGTCCCCCATTCGAGCCAGCGGCGCCGGGTCAGCAGCGCGATGGCGGCCAGCGCGATCGAGATCTGCAGGAACGTGGTGGCGGCCGCCCAGCGGTGGTGCAGGTGCATCAGCCGTTCGCTCTGTTCGTCGAAGGCGGTGGATTCTTCCTCGAATTTCTTCGCTTTTTCCATGATCGGATCCTTGTCCGACTTGTACTTCTCGATGCGCTTGGCGTAGTCGTCGCGCTTATCGGCCGGCACCAGGTCCAACGCGACCTCGGCGATCGCCTGGCGCGCGTTCTTGGCCTGGTAGAAATTCCATTGATCCGACGCCTGGGTCTTGCGGATCGCGGCGTTGTTCTTGGCGAGCGCGGCGTCGGCCTGCGTGGCTCCGCCCATGTAGGAGAACAGGGCGCCGACCGTGGCGAGGATCGCGGTGATCACGGCCAACTGGCCGGTCATGCCGTGCACGTCGCCGTGCTGGGCGGCATGTTCCATCTCGTGGTCGTGCGGGCCGTGCACGTGGAAACCGTCTTCGGACATCTGGGGCAACTCCGTCAGGGGGCGGGGGCGGCCGCGGGGCCGCCGGCGACGGCGGCGGCCGGCAAGGGCGGCCGCGCGTCGGGCTGCCGGCGATGGTATCGAAGAAACCCGGTGCGCCGATGTCGCGAGGCTGAAGCCGCCGCGCTCAGCGCGCCGCCGCCTCGGGGCCGCGCCAATCGCCTCCCAGCGCCTTCACGAGGAAGACGGCGGCGAGCTGGCGTTGGCCGGCCAGCTGCGAGGCCTGCAGCTCGGCATTGAGCAGGGCCTGCTGCGCGGTGATGACGTCGAGGTAGGTCGACACGCCGCCGTCGTAGCGCGCGTTCGACATGTCCAGCACCCGGCGCGCCGACGCCACGGCGGCCTGCGCCTGCGCGGTGGCGCGCTCCATCGCCGCGACCCCGGTGATGCCGTCCTCGACCTCCTGCATCGCGCCCAGCACGGCGCGGCGGTAAGCGGCCACGGCGGCGTCGTGGCCGGCGCTCGCGACGTCGACGTTGGCGCGCGCGCGGCCGGCGTCGAACAGCGCCTGCGCGACCGACGCGCCGATCGACCACACCAGGCTGGGCGCGTCGAACAGCGCGCCCAGCACGTTGCTTTCGCCGCCGGCGTTGCCGCCGAGGAGCACGCTCGGATAGAACGCCGCCTTCGCGACGCCGATCTGCGCGTTGGCGGCCGCCATCGCGCGTTCGGCGGACGCGACGTCGGGCCGGCGCTGCAGCAGGTCGGACGGGACGCCCACCGGGATCGCCGGCGGTTGCAGGCCCGTGAGGTCGGCGGGCAGCGAAAAAGCGGGCGCGGGCGCGCCGACCAGCGCCGCGACCGCATGCTCGAACTGGGCGCGCTGGCGGCGCTGCACGTCGACCTGCGTCAGCGTGTTGTCCAGCAGCGCCTGCTGCTGCGCCACGTCGAGGCCCGACGCCGCGCCGAGCTCGTGGCGCGCGCCCACGAGCCCGAGCGCGCGCCGCTGCAGCGCGATCGAGCGGCCGAGCGCGTCGAGCGATGCGTCGAGCGTGCGCAGGCTGAAGTAATCGGCGGCCAGTTCGGCGCTGACCATCAGCCGCGTGCCGGCGAGATCGGCCGCGGATTGCTCGGCCGACGCGCGCGCGCCTTCGACCCTGCGCGACACGCGCCCTGCGAGGTCGACCTCGTAGTTCGCGGTGAAGCCGAGGTTGAAGTCGTTCTGCGTCGTCGACAGGTTGGGCACCGCGTAGTTCGACAGCGGCCGGTTCGCCGAGGTGCGCAGCCGGTTGTCCCGCGTGCCCAGGCCGATCGACGGGAACAGGCCGGCCGAGCCGACGGTGACCGTGGCGCGGGCCTGCGCGAGGCGCGCGGCCGCGATCGCCAAGGTCGGATTGTCGGCCATCGCGCGCCGCTCGAGGGCGTCGAGCCGCGGATCGGCGAACGCCTGCCACCACGGGCCCTTGTCGGCGGCGTCGGCCGGCGCGCCCTCGCGCCAGGGCGCCTCGGGCGTCCAGGAGGCCGGCAGGTCGGACGGCGGCCTTCGGTAGTCGGGGCCGACCGCGCAGCCGGCGGCGGCGCATGCGGCGACGAGCGCGGCGACGAGCGCGGCCGCCCGCGCCGGCGGCTTCGACGATGCCGCCTTCACGCCGGCGCCTTTTGCGCCTGCGGCGGGGGCTGCAGCGTGA
>JBEVLR010000013.1:0-13387 GCA_040509075.1 Burkholderiaceae bacterium
GATCAGGCCTTGCGGCGACGGGCGGCGACGCCCACCAGGCCCAGGCCGGCCATCAGCAACGCGACGTTCGCAGGTTCCGGGATGGACGGGACGACCGCGCCGTTGGCGGTGCCGGTCGCCAGCAGGTAGCTGCCGGAGAACTGGAACGAGGCGATGTCGGCCGTCGATTCCGAGATGCCGCGGAATTCGAATTGGTCCAGGCCGCCCGGCGTCGAAATCGGGGCAAGCACGGCCAGATCGTAGGAATCGATCACGTTGCCCAGGGAATCGAGCGCGGTGATGATCGGATCCGCGCCGGAACCGGGCGCGTAGTTGAAGAAGAAGCCGATCGAGCTGACGGGCGCGGCCAGCGTGAACGTGCCGGTGGCGTTGGCGCCGTCGAGGCCGATGTAGACCGGGTTCTGGTCGAAGCTGCCATTGGAGCTCAGGCCATAGAAGCCTTGGCCGACCACGGCGCCGTTGCCGCTGTTGCTGGCGGAATGGTCACGCGTGAACGTGATGCCGCCGGGAAGCGCGACCGGGCCGAACGTGAAGTTGTATTGGCCATTCGTGAACGCGCCGAGCTGCAGCGTCGGGCCGGTGTAGCCGGTGTTGTTGGTCAACAGCGTGGCGCTGGCTGCGCCGCTGAACGCCAGCGCGGCGATACCGGCGATGAGCGCGGCAAGCTTGGTTTTGATCATTCGGAATACCCCTAGATATGGTGTTGATCGTAGATGCAACAGCGGCAACCGCTGTCCCGGGCCTGAATGTCCATTAAATTTGTAACTATTCCTACCCCCAAATTTGGGGAATCCAAGCACGGCTTGCTGGGCGTGTTGATTGCTGAAGAGTGACGAGTCGAAACGGAGGTGAACCATGATTTCTATCGTCCCGGACGCCGAGAAAAGGCCGTCCTGCCCGTCGTTCGATCGGAGTTGGATCCCACAGGGCTATGTCGGCCCCGTCGCTCTGCCGGGAACCGGACGCGTCGTGTTCTGGACCGGGCGCATCGCGATCGGCCTGCGTTACGCCTTGGAACGGCGCGAGGTCGACGATTGAGATCGCGGCCACCGAAGGTGGGCGGTGGCCGGGCTCCCCACGTCGGCGCCTGAAATGGGAAAAGCGCCCGCAGGCGCAATCGGGACCTCGCAGGCGCGGCCTGCGCGATCGGCGTCAGGGCTGGACGATGATGTTGTTGTGGACTTCGTTGACGCCGGCGGTGTTGCGGGCGAGCCGTTCGGCCATCATGCGCTCCTCGGCCGATTTCGCGAAACCGGACAGCTGCACCACGCCTTTCATCGTGTCGACCTTGATGGACATGGCGCTGACCGTCGGGTCGTCCGCGAACTTGGCCTTGACCTTGGTGGTCACGATGGAATCGTCGGCGTAGGAACCGACCGTTTCCTGATGACGTTGCACTGCGCAGCCAGCGGACAGCACGGTGAGGGCGGCGGCCATGGCCGCGATGGCGAGGCGTTGAATCATGGTGTGGGTTCCTTCGGGATCATGGGTGGATGCAGGAGTCAGGCAAAGCGCGTGGGCCCGTCCGCCGGACGTCTGCAATGGCCGCGCTCGGCCTGAATCCGCCGAACTCGACGCTCGAACGATAGGGCGGACCCGTCGCCGCGGCGATAGGCCGACGGCGTTTCCCGATGTCGGACGCCGCCGACAGCTTGGAGACAGGCCGACGGCCCCTTCTGATGGTTCGCGCCCTCAGGCTGCGTTCGCCGGCAGCGGCGGCGCGTCGGCGCTCGGCATTTGAGGCTCGCCGGCGGCATGGGCCGGCGCCCGCACCAGAGGCAGGCGCGCATGGATGGTCGTGCCGCGACCGCGTTCGGAGAGGATGCGAAGCTCGCCGCGACCCGATTGAACGCGAAAGCGCATGCCAGCGAGGCCGTGCGCGGTGTCGCGCGCCGCGCTCGGATCGAAGCCGATGCCGTCGTCGCGCACGTCGATGTCGGCCCATGCGTCGCTGCCCGCCACGCCGACGTGCACGGTCTTCGCGCTCGCGTACTTCGCCACGTTGGTGAGGGCTTCCTGCACCAGGCGATAGACGGTGAGTTTGCCGGCATCGTCCAGAGGCAGTTCGGAGATGGCCGTCGTCACGCGCAGTTCGCTGCGTTCGGCGAATT
The DNA here is from genome assembly GCA_040509075.1 of Burkholderiaceae bacterium. Classification (GTDB taxonomy): domain Bacteria; phylum Pseudomonadota; class Gammaproteobacteria; order Burkholderiales; family Burkholderiaceae_C; genus Scleromatobacter. Next base: position 2,112 of record JBEVLR010000013.1, read on the forward strand.
CGGCGCACAAGATTTCGAGCGCCGCCTTCAGGCCGAGGTTGTTGAGCGATGACGGGCGCAGATCTTCGATGATGCGGCGCTTCAAGGCGATGCCCTCGTCGAGCGTCTTCACGAGGTGGCCCATGCGTTCGAGCACTTCGGGCGGCGCCGTCGCGAGACGGCTGCGCATGCGGGCGACGTCCAGTTTCGCGGCGGTCAGCAAGCCGCCCAGTTCGTCGTGCAGTTCGCGCGCCAAGCTGCTGCGCTCGTCTTCGCGGGCCGTCTGCAGGTGGTTGGCGATCTGCGTGATGTCGCGCGTGCGGCGCTCCACTTCGACCTCCAGCCTGTCGCGCTCGAAACGCAGCGCGGCCGCGCGTTCCACGCGTTCGGCGTCGAATCGGCGCGCCTGGCGCGCGTACAGCAGCAAGGCGGCGAGGCTCAGCACGACGAGCGCGGCGATGCCGATGCGGCTGAAGAGCAGCGTTTCCTGCAGCAGCTCGCGCGTCTCGTCGATGCGCATCGTCTCGATGCGCGCCATCGCGCGCGCCTGCTGCTCGATCGCCAGCATGGTCTCGCGGCCGATATCGGTCAGCACCACGTCGCGCCAACTGCCGGAGCGCGTGTTCTCGAACATGCTGATCGTGATGCCCAGCTCCGACATGCGCTGGCGCGTCAACTCGTCGAGCTTCTTCACGTCGGCGCCGCGGTCGGGCCAATCGGCGTAGATTTTGGCGAGCCTGGCCAACTGCGCGTCGACTTGCGCCGCGGCGCGGGTGTAGGGCTCCTTGTATTCCGGACGGCCGGTCAGCAAATAGCCGCGCTGGCCGGATTCGGCGGCGATCACTTCGCGCAGCAGCAGACTGACCTCGACCCGCGCCTCGAGCAGCGACTCCCGGCTTTCGATCACGGTGAGGGCACGGCGATTGCCAAGCTCGTTCGTCAACAGGACGGCCAGGCCCAGGAGGAGCGCAACCGGAACCGCGAATCGGCTGCGCCGGGCGGTTTCGAGCGTTCTCAGGAGAGACATGTCGGGTTCCCCGCTACACTTGAAAGACTCTGCCCGCCGCCTGCTTCATTTTCGGCCGGACGCCGGACATCAGGCGCCCGAGCCGCCTCGGACGGCTGCGCGCCCACCTGATTTCCAAGTTCATTGATTCCGCGGGAGACTACATGATTCGCGTTGTGATCGTTGATGATCATGCGATCGTCCGCTCCGGGCTCCGGCAATTCCTGTCCGATCATGTCGACCTTCGTGTGACGGGCGAAGCGGCCGACGGGCGCGAGGCGCTCGAACTGGTGCGCGGCGGCGACCTGGACGTGTTGCTGATGGATCTGTCGATGCCCGACCAGAGCGGCGTCGACGCGCTCGCCGCCATCAAGGCGCGCCGGCCGGATCTGCCGGTGCTGATCCTCAGCGGCTTCCCGGAAACGCACTACGCCACCACGCTGCTGCGTCAAGGCGCCAGCGGCTACCTGAACAAGGGCTGCGATCCCGACGACATCGTCAAGGCGATCCGAACGGTCGCGATGGGCAGGCGCTACATCACGGCGCAGGTGGCCGAAATGCTGGCCGACGGCGCCGCCGGCGTCAGCGGCAGGCCGCCGCACGAGGGGTTGTCCGAGCGCGAACTCCAGGTGTTCCTGCGCCTGGCCAAGGGCGAGACGGTGGGCCAGATCGCCGAAGGCATGTTCCTCAGCGTCAAGACGGTCAGCACCTACCGTGCGCGCACGCTGGAGAAGCTGCAGCTCGAGACCAACAGCGACCTCACGTACTACGCGCTGAAGAACGGCCTCATCCAGTAAGTCGTTCGTCATCGGCAGGCCCGACCGCGGCCCTGGCGACGCAATGTTCGACGAGCGCGTCGATTTCGCCCGACTTGTCGAACACCGCGCTCGCGCCGAGCTCTAGGCACTGCCGGCGGATATCGGCCGTGGCGTAATTGGTGAGGACGACGCGTTCGAATGGCGCGGCCGCGGCCATCAAGGCGCGCAGCACGCCCATGCCCGATCCCTGGCGCAGGAAGATGTCGATGATCGCGATGTCGCAGCGGTTCGTCGAATCGGTGAGCCAATGCAGCGCGCCGGCCTGGTCGACGGCGGTGCCGACCACTTTCACCGGGGCCATTTCTTCAAGCGCCGCGATCAGGTTCTCCTGGATCACGGGGCTATCTTCGACGACGAAGGCCAGCAGGTTCGACATGCAAAAAGATCGGTCCGCCGGCGGAAGGCCGTCATGAACCGCATGATCCACATTGTGCAACGATCGGGGAGGCGCCGGTCCGGTCAGGCGCGCCGGATCGAGGCGTGCCGGGGAGGCGTCGAGTCAGTCGCGGGCCGCGTCTGCGCGGCCTGGGCACTGCCAGATTGAAGGAAAAGCCGCTTCGTCTCCGAACGGATCGTCCGCGTTCATCGGCGCGTTCGGATCGAAGGTGCCTTTCGGCCCGCACCGCTCGTCTTGCACGGTGTCGAGAGCTTGCCGTGCCCAGTGGTCATCCATGTTCGCGTCTCCGGCCTGTTCGGCGGCGACACCGAAACGCGGCCCGCCTGCCAAAGCCCAGTATGCGAAGCGATGCCCGACATGACCATAGGCAAATCGCCAACCCCCCTGTAAGAAAGAGACTACAGCCGGAAACCTTCGGCGGCATCGGTTCGTCGCAGCGGCCCTGTCGGACTGCGCCTACCGCCGAACGTTGCGTCGACTGATTCAGATCGCTTGGCGGGGCGCGTACCGTAGGGTTTTGGAGGGACGCACCATGCTCCCGCTTCAACCGCAGCTGAGGCCGCCGATGAGATTTCCGCGTCGCTTCCCGCGCTTGCAATCGCCGCTTCGCCGGCGCGATCTCCACCGTGCTTCGGTGGTGATGGGAATCATCGCGTTCTCGTTGAGCGTCAGCCTCGTTAAGGTGATCGACGTCGCGCTGTCCGGCGCCGCGCCGCAGCTGCAGCCGGTAGCGCAACCTTCGCGTTCCGCACCCGTCCTGGAGTCGGCCGTCGGCCCCGATGGAGCGGACGGCGCGATGAACGCATCGTTCGATGCCTTGCCGTCGGCGACGGCCGAGGCCGTCAGCCTCTGAACGGACTCGCGCGCCGGCGCGTTTCGCCGCGGCGGCGACGAGCCGGGCGCGTCGCGCAAAACGGCGCGGTCCCGATCACCTCGGGGCATGCGTCGATTGAACCTTCACGCGGATTGAAGTAGCCTGCCACCCTTTCGCCACGAGCGTTTCCGCGAGCAAGGGCAACAGATGACGTAGTTTGGCCGCAACGGCCGCGTTGAGGGCCAGCAACGTCCAGCCCTGGTCGTCCAATGGCCCGGCGCGAACGTGTTGCCGCAGGGGATCCGGGAGCACGTCGGCCAGCGCTTCCAGCCGGGCCTGCGACGCCCGCACCCGGGCCAGCAGTCCGGCGAGGCCGTCGGCGCCCGCGAGGCTTTCCCCGATCGGGCGGGCGTTCTGCGCCGCGGTGGGTGCGGCCGCCGGAGAGGTCGTGAACAAGGATTTGGGCGGGACCATGTCCCCTGGAGTGTATCGATGCAGATCATGATTACCCACGGCGGCGTCGCCCGCACGCGGGTGTTGCACCTGAGCCCGACGAAGATGATCGCGTTGGCGGGGATCCTGGTGGTGGCGTTGTTGCTGGTCTCCGGCGCCGTCTACCATTACTTTTTCCTGAAGGCGGCCCGCGAGGGCTGGCCGGTGGTCAGCCAGCTCGTGAAGCTGGTCGTCCACGACGAAATCGCCCAGCGCGACAAATTCATGCGCGAGAACCTCGATGCCATGGCGCAGAAGGTGGGCGACATGCAGGCGCGCATGGTGAAGCTGGAGGCGATGGGCGACCGCGTCTCGGGCATGGCGGGGCTGAAACCGGAAGACTTGAACGGCCTGGGGCCGGTCAAGGGCGCGGCGGGTGGCCCATTCGTGCCGATGGCGCGACCCTCGCTGGAGGGGCTCAACGACGCGCTCAGGACGCTGGCCGACACCGTCGACGAGCAGGGCGACCTGCTCACGCTGACCGAATCCCGCCTGCTCGAATCGCGGCTGAAGAAGCTGATGATCCCCAGCAGCCGGCCGATCGACGTCTCCGTGGGATCGGGTTTCGGGTTCCGCGCCGACCCCTTCACCGGCCGTTCCGCGCTGCATACGGGCCTCGATTTTCCGTCGCCGATCGGCACGGAGATCCATGCCGCCGCCGGCGGGGTGGTGCGCACCGCCGAGATGCACCCCGAATACGGCCTGATGCTGGAACTCGACCACGGCAACGGGCTGATGACCCGCTACGGGCACACGTCGAAGATCCTGGTGAAGGTGGGCGACCTGGTCAAGCGCGGCCAGGTCGTGGCCGACGTCGGCTCCACGGGGCGCTCGACCGGGCCGCACCTGCACTTCGAAGTGCTGGTCGACGGCGTGCCGCAGGATCCGCAACGCTTCCTCGCCGGCCCCGGCGCGCCGGCCGATCTGCGGCAGACGGCGGCCGCGCGTTCGGTGCCGCTGGGCGCCGAACATCGTTGACGAGGTCGACGGCTGCGCGAATTCCCCATCGCGCCCGTATTCGCGCGCGCCCCGACGGCCGGCGCGTGGATGCTAGACTTTGATGTTTTACGCCCCGTTTCCGAGCGGGCCCGTGGAGCCGATCGCCTGTCCTGCGGCAGTTCGGCGGCTTTCAGGCCGGCTCCGCCGAAACCGGCCGCCGCGTTCCGTTCGCGGTCCGCCAACCCGGCCCAGACACACGCATGTTGCCCAAGCTCCTCACCCAGATTTTCGGTAGCCGGAACGATCGCCTGCTGAAGCAGTACCGGCGCGTCGTCGAAAAGATTTCCGCGCTCGAGCCGTCGATGGCCGCGCTCGGCGAAGGAGAACTCAAAGGCAAGACCGCCGAGTTCCGCGCCCGGCTCGCGCAAGGCACCCCGCTGAACGACCTGCTGCCCGAGGCGTTCGCCGTGGTCCGCGAAGCCGGCAAACGCGCGTTGAGGATGCGCCACTTCGACGTCCAGCTGGTGGGCGGCATGGCGCTGCACGACGGCAAGATCGCGGAAATGCGCACCGGCGAGGGCAAGACGCTGATGGCGACGCTGCCGGTCTACCTGAACGCCTTGCCCGCCCAGGGCGTGCACCTGGTCACCGTCAACGACTATCTCGCGCGGCGCGACGCCGAGTGGATGGGGCGCCTCTACAGCTACCTCGGGCTGACGGTGGGCGTCAACGTGCCGGGCCTCAGCCGCGAAGAGAAGCAGGCGGCCTACAACGCCGACATCACCTACGGAACGAACAACGAGTTCGGCTTCGACTACCTGCGCGACAACATGGTCTACGAAACCGGCGACCGCGTGCAGCGCAGGCTGGCCTACGCCATCGTCGACGAGGTCGATTCGATCCTGATCGACGAGGCGCGCACGCCCCTGATCATCAGCGGCCAGGCGGAAGACCACACCGAGCTGTACGTGCGCATCGACGCCATCGTGCCGGCGCTGAAGAAGCAGATCGGCGAGGAGGATCCGCGCACCGGCGAAGGGGTCGTCGAGCCGGGCGATTTCACGGTCGACGAAAAAGCCCACCAGATCCTGCTCACCGAAAGCGGCCACGAGCGCGCGGAGGAGCTGCTGGCCCAGGCCGGCCTGCTGGTCGAAGGCGCGAGCCTTTACGACCCGGCCAACATCACGCTGATGCACCACGTGAACGCCGCGCTGCGGGCGAACCACCTGTACCACCGCGACCAGCACTACGTCGTGCAGAACGGCGAAGTCGTGATCGTCGACGAGTTCACCGGCCGCCTGATGACGGGCCGCCGCTGGTCGGACGGCCTGCACCAGGCGGTGGAGGCCAAGGAAAGCGTCGAGATCCAGAGCGAGAACCAGACGCTCGCCTCGATCACGTTCCAGAACTACTTCCGCATGTACGGCAAGCTGGGCGGCATGACCGGCACCGCCGACACCGAGGCCTACGAATTCCAGGAGATCTACGGTCTCGAAACCGTGGTGATCCCGCCGAACAAGCCGACGCGGCGCAAGGACGAGCTCGACCTCGTGTACAAGACGGCGCGCGAGAAATACGCCGCCGTCGTCGAGGACATCCGCGATTGCGTCAAGCGCGGCCAGCCGGTGCTCGTCGGCACCACGTCGATCGAAAATTCCGAACTGCTGTCCGACCTGCTGCACAAAGCGGACGTGCCGCATCAGGTGCTCAACGCGAAGCAGCACGCGCGCGAGGCCGAGATCGTCGCGCAGGCCGGACGCCCGGGCGCCATCACGATCGCCACCAACATGGCCGGCCGCGGCACCGACATCGTCCTCGGCGGCAACGTCGAGAAGCAGACCCAGTTCATCGAGGCGGACGAGTCGATCCCCGCCGACGAGAAGGCGGGCCGCATCCAGAAGCTGAAGGACGAGTGGCAGGGCCTGCACGAGCAGGTCAAGGCCGCGGGCGGGTTGCGCATCGTCGCCACCGAGCGCCACGAATCGCGCCGCATCGACAACCAGCTGCGCGGCCGTTCGGGCCGCCAGGGCGATCCGGGCGCGTCGCGCTTCTACCTGTCGCTGGAGGATCCGTTGATGCGCATCTTCGCCGGCGATCGCGTCAGGGCCATCATGGATCGGTTGAAGATGCCCGAAGGCGAAGCGATCGAGGCCGGCATCGTCAGCCGCAGCCTCGAAGGCGCGCAGCGCAAGGTCGAGGCGCGCAACTTCGACATGCGCAAGCAGCTGCTCGAATACGACGACGTGTCCAACGACCAGCGCAAGGTGATCTACCAGCAGCGCAACGAGATCCTCGAGGCGTCGTCGCTCGTCAACCAGATCGCGAACCTGCGCGAAGGCACGATGACCGACATCACGCGCGCCTTCGTGCCCTCGGAAAGCGTCGAAGAGCAATGGGACCTGCCGTCGCTCGAAAAGGCGCTGCGCGACGAGTGGCAGCTCGACGTGCGGCTGGCCGACCTGGTCGACCAGAGCGATTCGATCAGCGACGGGGAGATCGTCGACGCCGTCGTCCAGGCCGCGTCCGCCGCGTTCCAGGCCAAGCTCGACCTGATCGGCGTCGAGCAATTCACGCCGTTCATGCGCATGGTGCTGCTGCAGCACCTGGACATGCATTGGCGCGAGCATCTCGCCGCCCTCGACTACCTGCGCCAAGGCATTCACCTGCGCGGCTATGCGCAGAAGAACCCGAAGCAGGAATACAAGCGCGAAGCTTTCGAGTTGTTCGCCCAGCTGATCGACGTCGTCAAGACCGAAGTCACCAAGTTGCTGATGACGGTGCGCGTGCAGACCCAGGAGCAAGTGGCGCAGGCGACCCAGGCCATCGAGCTGGGCGCCGAGCACCTCGGCAACGTGGAATACACGCATCCGAATGACGACGGCAGCGTCAGCGCGGAATCCGGGCCCTTGAACCCGGTGGCCGGCGACCCCAATGCGCAGGTGCCGCGCGTCGGGCGCAACGAGCCCTGCCCCTGCGGCAGCGGCCGGCGCTACAAGGAATGCCACGGCAAACTTGCTTAGCCCCACGGGCCCGACGGTCGCCGCCCTGAGGGGCCGGCCGCGCGCGGCACGGCGGAGCCGGATCCCTCGCCCCCTTGATTTTTCAGGCTTGCGCGATGGCGCCGGCTGCGGCGGTTCCCGGGCCTCGTTTAGACGCGACAATCGCCGCCATGGCATTTGAGAGGAACTTCTTTCCGCGCCAGGTCGTCGATGCCGGAGGCAACCGATGGGACTGGGCGCTGCTGCCGCTGGTGTTGGCCGGCCTGGTGCTTCTCGGCTACGGTGGCGCGCAGATGACCCGTCCCTACCATGTGGGCGACGCGATCCCGCTCACGCTCGATCCCTGGCAGCTGCCTTACTACCTGTTGCGCACGACGCTGCGCATGCTGCTCGCGCTGGCGTGCTCGCTGCTGTTCAGCTTCGCGTTCGCGACCGCCGCCTCGCGCTGGCGTGCGGCCGAGAAGATCCTGGTGCCGTTGCTGGACGTGCTGCAGTCGATCCCGATCCTGGGCTTCCTCGCCATCACGGTCACCGGCTTCATCGAGCTGTTCCCGGGCAACCTGTTCGGCGTCGAGTGCGCGGCGATCTTCGCCATCTTCACTTCGCAAGCGTGGAACATGGCGTTCAGCCTGTACCAGTCCATGCGCACCGTGCCCCCCGAGCTGCAGGAGGCCGCGCGGGTGTTCCAGCTGTCCGCGTGGCAGCGCTTCTGGCGCCTCGAGCTGCCCTTCGCGATGCCGGGGCTGCTGTGGAACATGATGATGTCGATGTCCGGCGGCTGGTTCTTCGTCGTCGCGTCCGAGGCGATCGCCGTATCGGGCCAGAACATCAAGCTGCCCGGCGTCGGCTCTTACATCGCGCTCGCGATCGAGGCGCGCAACCTGCAGGCGATCGGCTGGGCGATCCTGGGCATGCTGATCGGCATCGTGCTGTACGACCAGCTGCTGTTCCGTCCGCTCGTCGCTTGGGCCGACAAGTTCCGGTTCGAGGAAGGCGGCCAGGAGTCGGCGCCGACGTCCTGGCTGCTGACCTGGTCGCGCCGCACCGAGCGCATCACGAAGATGATGGCCTGGTTCGCGCATCGGCTCGAGAGCACGTTCACGTGGTTCCGCATCCCGTTCGACGGCACGTCGATCCGCGCGCGGCCGACGCCGACCTCGGGCGCCCTGGCGCGTGCCTGGGATGCGGTGGTCGCCGCCGGCGGCCTGTTCGCGATCTACCGGCTGTTCACGTTCGTGAGCGGCGAGGTGGGCTTCGTCGAAATGTGGCACGTGCTGCTCCTGGGCTGCGCGACGATGCTGCGCGTCGTCGTGCTGATCGCGTTGGCGGCGCTGGTGTGGGTGCCGATCGGCGTCTGGATCGGCCTGAGGCCGATGTGGTCGGGCCGGCTGCAGGCGGTCGCGCAATTCCTCGCCGCTTTCCCGGCGAACCTGATGTTCCCCGGCGCGGTCGTGCTGATCGTGCGCTGGCACCTGAACCCCGACATCTGGCTGTCCCCGCTGATGGTGTTCGGCACCCAGTGGTACCTGTTGTTCAACGTGATCGCGGGCGCGTCGTCGATCCCGTCGGAGCTGCGCTTGGCGGCCGGCAACCTCGGCCTCACCGGCTGGCTGCGCTGGAAGCGTTTCCTGTTGCCGGCCGTCTTCCCGAGCTTCGTCACCGGAGCCATCACCGCCAGCGGCGGATCCTGGAACGCCAGCATCGTGTCGGAGTACGTCACTTGGGGCGACACGACGCTGGAGGCGAACGGCCTGGGCAGCTACATCGCGCACATGACCGCCGTCGGCGATTTCCCGCGCATCGCGCTCGGCATCGGCGTGATGTGCATGTTCGTGATGGGCATGAACCACTTCGTGTGGCGCAGGTTGTACCGGATCGCCGGGGAGCGCATGCATTTCTGAAACCGCCCGGCCCGGCCGGCCCGGGGGCGTTCATGGACAGGATATTCGGATGGCCCAACACATCATCGACCTGCAAGGCGTGCGCAAATCGTTCCGCTCGGCCGACGGGCGCGATCGCCCGGTGCTCGAGGGCGTCGACTTCACGTTGCGCGAGGGGGAGATCGTCGCGCTGCTGGGCCAGTCGGGCTCCGGCAAGAGCACGCTGCTGCGCATCATGGCCGGCCTGATCGGCGTCGACGCCGGCACCGTCCAATACCGCGGCCAACCCTTGTATGGGCCGGCGCGCGCGATCAGCATGGTGTTCCAGTCCTTCGCGCTGTTCCCGTGGCTGACGGTGCAGCAGAACGTCGAGCTGGGCCTGGAAGCCCGCGGCATCGGGCGCGAGGAGCGCGCCGAACGCGCCGAAAAGGCGATCGGCCTGATCGGGTTGGCCGGTTTCGAAGGCGCGTTGCCGCGCGAGCTATCGGGCGGCATGCGCCAGCGCGTGGGCATCGCGCGCGCGCTCGTCACGCAGCCCGACGTGCTGCTGATGGACGAAGCGTTCTCCGCGCTCGACGTGCTGACCGGCGAGCGCCTGCGCGACGACATCCTCGAGCTCTGGGCGCAGGGCGGCATGCCGACGAAGGCGATGCTGGTCGTGTCGCACAACATCGAGGAGGCCGTGCTGATGGCCGACCGCATCCTCGTGTTCGCGAGCGATCCCGGCCGCATCCGCTTCCAGTTGGCGATCAACCTGCCGCGGCCGCGCATCGCCGATTCGGCCGATGTGCGTTCGTTGATCGACGAGGTCTACGCGCTGATGACGGCCGGCGTCGCCCGCCCGGACCGCACGACGGAAGGCGCCGAGCTGCGCCTGCACGACCGCGTCCCCGACGCCGACGTCGCCCGCATCGACGGCTTGCTGGAACTGCTCGCCCAGGCCCCGTTCCACGGCGAGGCCGACCTGCCCAAGCTGGCCGAGGAGTCGGAACTCACCGACGACGAACTGCTGCCGGTGGCCAGCGCGATTTCGCTGTTGGGCCTGGCGCGCCTGCAAAGCGGCGACTTGCACCTCACGCTGCTGGGTCGGCGCTACGTCGACGGCGACCACACGACGCGCCAGCAGCTGTTCGGCCAGCAGGTGCTCGAGAACGTGCCGCTCGCCGCGCATATCCGCCATAGCCTCGAACAAGATCCCGCCCGGGCTTTGCCCGAGCAGCCTTTCCTGCGCTTGCTGCAGCAGCGCCTGGACGCCGCGGAAGCCGAACGCGTGCTGCAGACCGTCATCGAATGGGGTCGCCACGGCGAAGTCTTCGAATACGACTTCCGCGCCGGCAGCATCCATTTGCCCGACGACCGGCAAGACGAGGCGGCGCGGACGTCGATCATCGAATAGCCCAGGCTGCCGCGAGCGGGCGCCGGCGCGATCCCCTCTCCCGTCCGCCTCCTAGAATCCCGTTTCCCCACCGGAGCCCTTCATGCCCGTCAACCTCGCCGCCCCGAATCCGTCCGACCTGCATCCTGTGCCGGGCGTGCGTCTGGGAGTCACCATGGCGGGCGTTCGCAAGCCGGGCCGCAAGGATCTGGTCGTGCTGGCGATCGACGCCGGCGCCGCCGTCGCCGGCGTGTTCACGCAGAACCGCTTCTGCGCCGCGCCGGTGCAGGTCTGCCGCGAGCACCTGGCCAGCGGCGCCGCCGACGGCCACGAAGGCATCCGCGCGCTGGTCATCAACACCGGCAACGCGAACGCCGGCACCGGCGCCGACGGCCTGGCCCGGGCGCGCCGCACCTGCGCGGCGCTGGCCGCGAAGATGGGCGTCACGGCGCAGCAGGTGCTGCCGTTCTCGACCGGCGTGATCATGGAAACGCTGCCGGTCGAGCGCATCGAAGCCGGCCTGCCGGCCGCGCTGGCCGATGCCCGCGAGGACAACTGGCTGCGCGCGGCCGAAGGC
>JBEVLR010000014.1:0-4612 GCA_040509075.1 Burkholderiaceae bacterium
ACGGTGGAAACGGTCGACGTACTCCATCGTGACCGTTTCGAACTTCGACTGTTGGCCGATCGCGCGGTACAGGTCGAACAACACGAGCCAGGTTTCGTCATGGTCGCGGCGGTCCCCCCGCGGGCCGACGAGCGCCTGCAAGGCGCGCTCGCAACCCTGGAAATCGCCGCTGGCGAACGCGATCACCGCTTCGTCGAGCGCCTCGTCGTGGACGACTTCGCTGACCTCGACCCGTTCGCCGCCGCCCAGGTCGATCGTGCTTTGCGAGGCAGGCGCGGGCGTTGGTTTCGGCGCCGGCGTCGGGTTGGGCGCCAGCGCGGGGGCGAGCGGCAGCACCTCGGTCGTCGGGAATTCCTTCGGCGTCGCCGTCGTCGCTCGCGGTGCCGGCGCCCCTTCGGGCCGGAACGGATAGATCCCATCGGCGGGCGGCGCCAGCGTCAACGGGCCGCCTTCGAGGCGGGCGACCGTGTCGGTCTCGTCCTGCGGCGACAGCGGCACCGGCACGGTGGGGGTGCTGTCCTCGTCGTCGAAGATCGTCGTGGTCAGGATCGGCGGCGGCGGGCCGGGCGGCAGGGCTGCCGCGGTGCGCACCGGCTTCGGCGCGCCGCCTGCGGAGACGCCCGAATTCGCGCCGACCATCTGGCGCTCGATCGCGTCGATCTTCGCCTTGATGCCGCTGGTCTGCACGGACGACTGGGTCGACCGCAATTCCGTGCTTTCGTCCATCCTCGACGACTGCATCGTCAATGCCTGGGCCTGATCGCCCGACAGGCCCTCGCGGCGGATGCGGCGCAGCGTATCGAGCTCGCGCTTGCGCACGTAATCGTTGCGGCGCTTGCGCTCGATCATGGCCTTCATTTCGGCCTTGTCGAATTCCGTGGGACGGATCTCGGACTCGCGCGCCGGCGTGATGCCCACCAATTCGCGCGCCGGAGCCGCGACCTTGCGCGCCATGCGGCGGAACAGGCCGCCGCCTTCGTCTTTACCGGACATGGATGGGGTCCGTCACTCCGCAGGGCATCGGATGTCGTGGCGCTGACGCAGTCAGTCCCCGAACATTTTCTGTTTCATCTCGCGGCGCTGCTGCGCCTCGAGCGACAGCGTGGCCGTCGGGCGCGCCAGAAGGCGACCGAGGCCGATGGGCTCGCCGGTCTCGTCGCAATAGCCGTAATCGCCGGCGTCGATGCGGACGATGGATTGGGAGATTTTCTTCAGCAGCTTGCGTTCGCGGTCGCGCGTGCGCAGCTCCAGCGCGTGTTCTTCTTCGATCGTCGCGCGGTCGGCCGGATCGGGCACGATCGACGTGTCTTCGCGCAGGTGTTCGGTCGTTTCGCCCGCGTTCGACAGCAGGTCGTCCTTGAGGGACTGGAGCCTGGCGCGGAAGAATTCGAGCTGCTTGTCCCCCATGTACTCGCTTTCGGGCATGGCCATCAGCTCGGCGTCGGTCATGTCCTTGCCGGCCTTGGTTTTCCAGGCGGATGCCAGTTTCGGATCGACGGCGGTGGATTTTGCGGCGTTCATCGGTTCAGTATCGGCCTTTGCGGCAGGCTTCTTGAGGGGGGTGGCGGCGACGGCGGTGCCGTCTGCCGGGGAGGACGCCTTGGCGGGTTTGGCGCGCGACTTCGAAGTCGCGGCGTCCGACTCGGAACCTGCTGCCTGGGCAGCTGCGGGGGCCGGGCTCTTGGCCGGGGTTTTGGTCACGATCGGTCTCCTCGCGGGGTGTCGCTCGAAAGGCTGTTATACCCGCGGCAGGCGACGGTTGAAAGGGCCCCCAGGGCCAGGCTGAACCCGGCCTGCCCCCAACGGAGACCAAGGCAACTCGGGGTGGCCCGGCGTTTCCCTGAAAGCCGGCGGGGCGCCGGGGCGACCTTGCAAAAAGGCGGGCCGATTGTAGCCATGATGCCCGGTTCCGGCGGCAAGGGGTCGGCGAGGCGCGCCATATCCACCACAAATGCTCAGACCAGGCAGGATTCGAGGCCCTGCATCAAGATTTCCTTCGGCAAATCGATGCCGATGAAGACCATCTTGCTGTTCTTCTTCTCGCCCGGCGCCCACTTCGGGCCGAGGTCGCTGCCCATCATCTGGTGCACGCCCTGGAAAATGACCTTCTTATCGCTGCCCTTCATGAACAGGACGCCCTTGTAGCGCAGCATCTTCGGGCCGTAGACCTGGACGATCGCGGCGAGGAAGTCTTCCAGCTTGGTCGGGTTGAATGCGCGGTCGGAACGGAACACGAACGACTTGACGTCATCGTCGTGCGCATGGTGGTGCGGGTGGTCGCAGGCCTCGCCCGGAGCGTGGTCATGGTGCTCGTGGTGCCCGTGCGTGTCGGCGCTCAGGAAATCGGGCGCGATCTCGAGCGTCGTGTTCAGGTTGAAGCCTTTCAGGTCGAAGACCTTGGACAGCGGCACTTCGCCGAAATGCACGCGCTGTTGCGCCGCGCGCGGATTCATGTGGCGGATGCGGTGGGCCAGCGCGTCGACCGTCGCCTCGTCGACCAGGTCGGCCTTGCTGATGAAGATCTGGTCGGCGAAGCCGACCTGCAGGCGCGCCTCCTGGCGCGTGTCCAGCTGCTCGCGGGCGTGTTTGGCGTCGACCAAGGTCAGCACCGAATCGAGCAGGTAGCTTTCCGCGATCTCGTCGTCCATGAAGAACGTCTGGGCGACCGGGCCCGGATCGGCGAGCCCGGTGGTTTCGATCACGACGCGCTCGAAGTTGAGCTCGCCTTTGCGGCGCCTCTGGGCCAGCAGCGCCAACGTGGAACGGAGGTCCTCGCGGATCGTGCAGCAGACGCAGCCGTTGGACAACTGCATGATCTGCTCCGTCGTGTCGGAGACGAGGATCTCGTTGTCGATGTTCTCCTCGCCGAACTCGTTCTCGATCACGGCGATCTTCTGGCCGTGCATCTCGGTGAGGACGCGTTTCAGGAGCGTGGTCTTGCCCGATCCGAGGAAGCCGGTCAGGATGGTGGCGGGGATGAGTTGATCGGACATGATTTTCGGGGTTCTCGGCGGTTCGTTGCGGCGCCGCCCAAGGCGCCCGGGGGCGGCTCGGATGGGCGGACGGGGCGGTAAATGGGGGACGACGGGCCCGGTTTCAAGCCGGACGGGCGCGTCGAGGTAATCGGGTATTCTCGCGTCTTGTCCACTCCCGACACATCCACAGTGTCTGATCCACAGCCCGGCCGATCCGGCCGTCCCGCGCGAGCGGGCGCCGAAGTCGACAAGCGTACCCTGTTCGAACGTCTGGTCGAGTTCCTGTCCCCCGGACCCGATTCCCGCGCAAAACTGATCGAAACGCTGGCCGACGCCGAACATCGTTCGCTGATCGAGCCGGAATCCCGCGCGATGCTCGAGGGCGTGCTGCGCATGGCCGACATGACGGCGGGGGACGTGATGGTCGCCGCCCCGCGCATGGATCTCCTGGCCATCGACGCCCCCTATGACGAGCTGCTGGCGGCCGTGATCGGCACCGGCCATTCGCGTTTCCCGGTCTATGAAGGCCAGCGGGAGAACATCCTCGGCACCCTGATGGCGAAAGACCTGCTGAAGCTGCAGCGCGCGCCCGAGCTCAATCTGCGCACGTTGCTCCGTCCGGCAGTTTTCGTACCCGAATCCAAAGGCCTGAACGAACTGCTGCGCGAATTCCGCAGCAATCGGAACCACCTGGCGATCGTGATCGACGAGTTCGGCAACACCGCCGGCCTGATCACCATCGAGGACGTGCTGGAAGAGATCGTCGGCGAGATCGAAGACGAGTTCGACGACGCCGACGCCGAAAGCGGCGTCTATTCGCTGGCCGACGGCAGCATGCGGGTGGCCGGCGACGCGACGATCGTCGAGGTCAACCAGGCCTTCGGCGTCACGCTGTCCGAGGACGCGTTCGACACCATCGGCGGCATCGTCGCCCATGAGCTCGGCCACGTGCCGCGGCGCGGCGAGGCGATGGAGATCGGCGGGCTGCATTTCTCGGTGATGCTGACCCGCGGCGGCGCGGTGCGCTGGTTCAAGGTGACGCGGCCCGTCTCGGAAAGCGCGCCGCCGCATCCCGACGAGCTCGGCGGGTGATCGCCGGGCCACCCCGCGGCGCGGTCGCGCCGGCGGCGCGGCGCCTCGGGTTCGCGCTGTCCGCGTTCGCGGGCGCCGCGCAGACGCTGTCGTTCGCGCCGTGGGAATTCTGGTGGCTGCAGCCGCTGGCGGTCGGCGCGCTGGTGGCTTTGCTGGCGGGCGCCTCGCCTCGCGACGCCGCGCTGCGCGGCTGGGCGTTCGGCGCCGGTTGGTTGACGACGGGCCTGTGGTGGATCTACATCAGCCTGCACACGTACGGCCATCTGCCGGCGTGGCTGGCGGCGCTGGCGGTCGGCGTGCTGGCGGGGCTGCTGTCGCTCTACTACGCGGTCGCCGCCTGGGCCTGGGCGCGGTCGCGGCGCGGCCGCACCACGGTGGACGCGCTGACGTTCGCCGCGTTGTGGTTGCTGGCCGAGCTCGCGCGGGGCGAGTTCTTCACCGGCTTCCCGTGGATCGCCGGCGGCTATGCGCACACCTGCGGCGCGCTCGCGCGCTGGGCGCCCTATGTCGGCGTCTATGGGCTGGGCGCGATCTCGGCATGGATC
>JBEVLR010000015.1:0-4042 GCA_040509075.1 Burkholderiaceae bacterium
CCTGCAGCCGCTGGTCGAGAACGCGATCAAACACGGTGTCTCGAAGAAATCAGGGCCCGGCCACATCGACATCTCCGCCCGTCGCGACGGCGACAAGCTCCGGATGGAGGTCCGGGACGACGGGGTCGGATTGTCGGAGGACGCGCTGACGGCGTTGCAGAAGGGTATCGGTGTCTCGACGACGCGAGCGCGCCTGCAGCATCTCTTCGGCGCCGACTACCGCTTCGAGTTCCACCGCCAGACGTCGGGGCTGTCGGTCGTCGTGGCCATTCCCTGGCAGACCGAGCCGCGGCCGCGGCCGGAACCGGCGAGCGACATCGGGCCACGCTCGCAGCCACGCTCACTGGCGGCCTCCGAACGGCTGATGACCATGGCGCGGCAGCACTGAACAGATTCGCGCGCCAGGCTTTCGATTTCCTGCGCGCGCGCGAGCATGCCGGCCTGCTCGGAGTCGGGCGCGTAGAACGCGACGGCGAATTGCGAGACGGCGTGGCCGTCGCGCGTCATGATGACCTCGCCATGGGTGAGCTGGCCGCGAGCGGCCAGCGCATCGTCCAACGACGCGGCCGTGTAGACGCCTTCGAGCCAATCGTTGAGCAGCGCCTGCAGGCCGCCGTCGTTCAGGCGCAGCAGGTCGGACAGCCGGGGCAGCGTCCGATGCGTGTTGGCGATCGCGCCGTCCGGCGGCGAGTAGAACGCGAGCTTGGCCGGCGGCGCGTCGCGGGCGAAGGCGCGCACGATGTCGAGCCGGCCGACGGCCAGCGCGCTCATGCGTTCGCGCAGCGCGGATTCGAGCGCCGTTTCCCATCCGCCCTCGATGTGCACGCGCGTCCACAGGCCGGCGAGGCCCTCGAGGCCGTGCTTGGCCAGCCACGGCTTGAGCTTGCCCTCGGTCTGCACTTTTTCCTGCAGCGCGCGCAACGCCTCCAGCCGCGCGCTGAGGTCGGCCTGGCGCGACTGGTCGCGGTTCAGCGATTCCTGCTGCGCGCGGCGCTGCTCGTCGAGCGCGGGCACCGTTTCGGCGGCTTCGTGCAGGCGCGCCTCGGTTTCGCCCTTGACCTGGTCGGCCTCGGCCGTGCGGCGCTTCAGGTCGGCGAGCTTGTCGAGGTCGGGCGCCGCCAGCGTCTGGCGCTCGGCGGCCAGGCGTTCGCGCCGGCCGCGCAGCGAGCGCGAATGTTCTTCGATGCTGCGGCTCTCGGCGGCAAACACCTGGATCTGCTGCTGCACCTGCGTGACCTCGCCGCGCTGCCCGCCGGCGCGCCCCTGGGCGGCGCGGACGGCCTCTTCGGCCTCCGGCAGGCGCATCGCTTCCTCTTCCACCTGCGCGGCGAGCAGTTCGGCCTGCTCGCCCGCGCCGGCGATCGCCTCGGCGTTCTGCGCGAATTCCTGCTCCGCCTGGGCCTGGCGGCCCAGCCACTGCCCGTTCTGCGCGGTCAGTTCCGCCAGCCGGGCCTGCGCGCGCTGGCGGCCCTCGACGACGTAGCGGATGCGCTCTTCGAGCCGGCTCACGTCCAGCTGCGCCTGCGCGAGCTCGCCCTGCGACGCATGCAGCCGATCGGACGACGCGTAGTGCGACTGCCGAACTTCCTCGAGCTGCGCTTCGACGTGACGCAGTTCGGCGAGCCGCGATTCGAGCGCGTTGGCCGCCGTCAGGACGGCCAGCTTGACGCGATCGGCCTCGGTCGCCGCGTCGCGGTGCTTCAGGAACCACAGCTGGTGCAGCTTCAGCGTGCCCTGCTCCTGCAGCGCGCGGTATCGGGTCGCGATCTCGGCCTGGCGTTCCAGCTTCTCGAGGTTCGCGTTGAGTTCGCGCAGGATGTCGTCGACTCGCAGCAGGTTGTCGCGCGTGTCCTTCAACCGGTTCTCGGTTTCGCGGCGGCGCTCCTTGTACTTCGAGACGCCGGCGGCCTCCTCCAGGAACAGCCGCAATTCCTCGGGGCGCGACTCGATGATGCGCGAGATCGTGCCCTGGCCGATGATGGCGTACGCGCGGGGCCCCAGGCCGGTGCCGAGGAAGACGTCCTGCACGTCGCGGCGGCGCACCGGCTGGTTGTTGATGTAGTAGGTCGATGCGCCTTCGCGCGTCAGCACGCGCTTGACGGCGATCTCCGCGAACTGGTTCCACGGCCCGCCGGCGCGCGCCGATTCGTTGTTGAACACCAGCTCGACGCTGGCGCGGCCGGCCGGCTTGCGCGAGCCGGAACCGTTGAAGATCACGTCCTGCATCGATTCGCCGCGCAGCTCGCTGGCCTTGCTCTCGCCCAGCACCCAACGCACCGCATCCATGATGTTGGACTTGCCGCACCCGTTGGGGCCGACCACCCCGACGCGCTGGCCCGGCAACTGGAAAGTCGTGGGATCGGCGAAGGACTTGAAACCGGAAAGCTTGATCGAATTGAGCCGCATGAACGGGGGTTGCGCCGGTCGGAAAACGGCCGCGGATGATACCATCGCGCCCCTCGATCGGACGCTTCCCGGCGGGGGAAGCGTGACCGCGCATTTCCGCATCCCTTCAGCGCCCCGCCCGACGCGGACCCGCGCAAGACAAGCCATGGCCAAGAAACCTTCGATTCCAGTCCGCCCGGCCGAGCCGGCGGCGTCCGGCGCCGCGCGCGGGAACGCGTCCCGCGCCGAGCCCGCAGCCCCCGTCAAGGTCGGCGCGCGCGGCATGCCGGCCGATCCGCCGACGGCCCCGAGCAAGGCGCTGGACGTGTTCCCGAACCCCTCGGCCGGGCGCGACTACGTGATCCAGTTCCAGATCCCGGAGTTCACCTGCCACTGCCCGTTGACCGGCCAGCCCGATTTCGCGCACTTCACGATCGACATGGTCTGCGACGCGCTCTGCATCGAGCTCAAGAGCCTGAAGATGTACATGTGGAGCTACCGCAACGAAGGCGCGTTCCACGAGAGCGTCACCAACACCATCCTCGACGACCTCGTCGCCGCCGCCCGGCCGCGCTTCGCGCGCATCACCGCGAAGTGGTATGTGCGCGGCGGCATCTACACCACCGTGATCGCCGAGCACCGCAAGCGCGGCTGGGCGCCGGCGCCGCGCGTCGATCTGCCGGCGGTGGCCCCCCCGGGCACGGCGACCGGACTGGCCTGACGGCCGGGCCGACCGCCGGACAAGGCGTCGCCGCGATGCCCAAGCACCACGCCGACCCGGTCGTCGTCCGCCGGCCCTACCAGAAGTTCGACGTCTTCGTGCAGCCGAGCGCGATCGACGGCCACGGCGTGTTCGCGGCGGAACTCATTCCGCCGCACCGCAAGATCGGCGAAATCCGCGGCGAGGCGATCACGTGCGTGGAAGGACGGCGCCGCGCGGCGACGGCGCGCCGGATCATGATCGTCGAGATCTCCGCGCGCACGGCCATCGACGCGTCGGGATCGACCGATGCGATGCGCTTCACGAACCACTCCTGCCAAGCCAACGCGCGCCTGGCGATCGTCGCCGGACGGATCGAGTTCTATTCGTTGCATCCGATCGCGCCGGGCGAGGAGATCACGGTGGATTACGGCCAGACGCACCACGAAGGCAAGCTGCGTTGCCGGTGCGGCGCCGAAGGGTGCGTCGGAAACTTGTGATCCGCGAAGCCGACATGCGCCGGCTCCGCAAGCCTGTCCTCGGCCCTACAGCGGCAGCTTGACGATCGCCTTCAGCTGCTTGGCCAGCGTCTTCTTGTCGACGCGGTCGCCCGCCTGCTCCAGCAGCAGCTTGTGCAGTTCGGGGATCGTCCGCGCCCGGCCGGCGACATGCTTGAGCACGTCTCCCGCGACCGCGCCGAAGTGCGCCGTCAACACCTTCAGCACGCGGCGCAACGCTTCGGCCGGGATGCCGTCGCCTTCGACCGGCGGCGACAGCACGACTTGCTCCTGCAGGCGTTCCTGCTGGAGGAGGGGGATCGACAAATCGATGTGCGATCGCGATGCCGTGACGGAACCGGTGATCGTCAAGCCGCCGCCATAGGCCGACTGGTTCGAACTCGGCAACGCCAGCGGCACGGTCGCCGATGGCGCCGAGGCCGTGCTGCGGCGCGCCATC
>JBEVLR010000016.1:0-19606 GCA_040509075.1 Burkholderiaceae bacterium
TTGCGCCAGTGGAATTGCACGCCCTGGCGTCGCATCCAGCCGATGTGCTGCGCGGCGGCATCGTCGGCGTCGTCGCCGAACAGCAGGTGTACCGAAGAGCAATCCGCTTCCCGCGCCAGGGCGCCGAGCGCGCTCAGCAGCAGCGTCCGGCTCTGCGCGTCGCGCGCGAGCAGGCGCGAGCCGGGCACCGGCGTGAACGGCACCGCGACCACCAGCTTCGGGTAATAAGGCACGCCGTGGCGCCGGTACGCGTCGGCCCACGACCAATCGAACACGTATTCGCCATACGAGTGCGTTTTGAGGTAAGCCGCGGCGGCGGCCACCAGGACGCCGCCGGCGCGACGCCGCACCGCGATCGTCGTCGGATGCCAGCCCGTCGCGGGCCCGACGCTCTCTGACGTTTCCATCGCGAGCAGGTAGGCGTGCCGCATGAACGGCGTCGGCCTCGCCTGCATCTCGAGCAGTCCGTCCCAGTCGCCGGGGTCGACGCCGGCCACGCCGTCGTGAACCTCGATGAGATAATCATTTTCGGTCATTGCGCTTTCCAGTCCATGTCAGATCGAGATTCCGTTCGGGTCGCGTTGCTGCAGATCAACCCGACCGTGGGCGATCTCGACGGCAACGCGCGTTTGATCGCCGAGGCCGCGCGCGCGGCCTGGCGCGGCGGGGCACGCGTCGCGCTGGCGCCGGAGCTCGGGCTGTGCGGCTACCCGCCCGAAGATCTGCTGCTGCGGCCGGCCTTCCTCGCCGCTTCGGCGTCCGCGCTGCGGTGGCTTGCGGCCGCGCTGGCCGATTGCGACGGCTTTCACCTGGTGGTCGGCCATCCTTGGGACCGGGGGGCGCCCGCGAAGAGCGGCAGCGAGGGCGGCGACGTGGTGCACGACGGCGATCTTAGGTCGAAGTCCGTCAGCGCGCCGTCGGTCTTCAATGCGGCGTCGGTGCTCGCGGGAGGGGCCGTCGCCGCCACTTATTGCAAGCGCGAGTTGCCGAACTACCAGGTGTTCGACGAACGCCGCTACTTCGTCTCCGGCCGCGAAGCCGGGCTGCCGCCGCTGGTGTTCGAGTCGGCGGGGCTGCGGTTCGGCGTGCTGATCTGCGAGGACGCCTGGTTCGACGAGCCGCCGCGGCTGGCCAAGGCGGCCGGCGCCGACGTGCTGTGCGTAATCAATGCCTCCCCGTTCCATCTCGGCAAACCCGCCGATCGCGAGCGGCGCATGGCGCATTGCGCGCGCACGAGCGCGCTGCCGCTGCTTTATGCGCACATGACGGGCGGGCAGGACGAGATGGTGTTCGATGGCGGCTCCTTTGCTCTGGATGCGCGCGGCGCGGTCGTTGCGCGCGCGGCGCTGTTCGAGGCGGCGACGCTGATGGTCGAGCTCTCGGCCGGCGGCGCGCCGCGGCCCATCGCCGGCAACCTGCCGGCGGCGCTGCCCGATCCCCACGCGCAGGCCTGGGCCGCGCTCGTCACCGGCGTGCGCGACTACATCGGCAAGAACGGCTTCCCGAGCGTGATCATCGGCTTGTCGGGCGGCATCGACTCGGCGCTGGTGCTGGCCATCGCGGTGGATGCGCTCGGAGCGGGCCGCGTGCGCGCGGTGATGATGCCCTCGCCCTACACGGCCGACATTTCCTGGATCGACGCCCGGGAAATGGCCGCCCGCTTGGGTGTTCGCTACGATGAAATCGCGATCGCGCCGATGCTCGACGCGTTCCGGGAGGCGCTCGCCGGCCAGTTCGCAGGCCTCGCCGAAGATGCGACCGAAGAAAACATCCAGGCGCGCGTGCGCGGCAGCCTGCTGATGGCGTTGTCGAACAAGACCGGCGCGATCGTGCTGACCACTGGCAACAAGAGCGAGATCGCCACCGGCTACTGCACGCTTTACGGCGACATGGCCGGCGGCTTCGCGGTGATCAAGGACGTCGCCAAGACGCTGGTTTACGCGCTCGCCCGGTGGAAGAACGGCCAGCCCACCGCGCGCGCGGACGACAGCGTCGGCCCGGTCATCCCCGAGCGCATCATCACGCGGCCGCCGTCGGCCGAACTTCGTCCGGGCCAGACCGATCAGGACAGCTTGCCGCCCTATCCCATCCTGGATGCGATCCTGGCTGCCTACATGGAAGAAAACGCCAGCATCGAAGACATCGTCGCCGCCGGTTTCGATCCCGCCGACGTGGAGCGCGTCACCCGGTTGATCAAGATCAACGAGTACAAGCGCCGGCAATCGCCGATCGGAATCAGGATCACCCATCGCGGTTTCGGCCGCGACTGGAGATACCCGATCACCTCGCGCTTCCGTGCTTAAATCGTGCCATCCCCGCTGAATCGGAGTTCGTCATGAAACAAATCACCGCCATCATCAAGCCGTTCAAGCTCGAGGAAGTGCGCGAGGCGCTCGGAGAAGTCGGCGTCTCGGGCTTGACCGTCACCGAAGTCAAGGGCTTCGGACGCCAGAAGGGCCATACGGAGCTGTACCGCGGCGCCGAGTATGTCGTCGATTTCCTGCCCAAGGTCAAGGTCGAGGTCGTCGTCAAGGAGGGCGATGTCGAACGTGCGATCGAAGCCATCGTCAAGGCCGCCAAGACCGGCAAGATCGGCGACGGCAAGATCTTCGTCACGGCGGTCGACCAGGTCGTGCGCATCCGCACCGGCGAGACCGACGAAGCGGCCGTCTGAGGTCAGGTCGGATTCGAACCGGCGTCCGCCGCGCCGTCGGCCCTCGCTTCATCGACGAGGCGCTGCAGCAGCTCCTCCGGCTCCGTCCCGATTCGCAGCCGGCCCGCCTGGTCGGCATCGATGAAGCCGGCGTCGCGTGCGCGTGCGATCATCGTCCGCAGCGGCGCGTAGAAGCCGGCCGTATCGAGCAGGCCGATCGGGCGCGAGTGGTAGCCGAGTTTCTGCCACGTCCACACCTCGAACAGCTCTTCCAGCGTGCCGAGCCCGCCGGGCAGGGCGATGAACGCGTCGGCGGCCTCGGCCATCTGCAGTTTGCGGTCGTGCATCGAATCGACGATGCGCAATTGCTGGATGCCGCGGTGGCCGAGTTCGTGCGCCGCGAGCCGGCGCGGGATGATGCCGAGCACCAGGCCGCCGGCGGCCAGCGCGGCATCGGCCACCACGCCCATCAGCCCCGCTTGGCCACCCCCGTACACGAGCCGGTGGCCGCGCCGGCCGAGCGCGGTCCCCAATCGGCGGGCCGCTTCGGCGTAGCGCGGGTCGCCGCCGCTGCGGGAGCCGCAATAGACGCAGATCGAGAGCATGGCGTGACGGCCGCTTTCCCGGCATGGTGGACTGGCGCCCAGGCGTGAACGACTCGACTGGGCAGGGTGCGCGCGGCGCTTTGCGCCATCAATGAGGCATCGGCGCGGCGGGCCGGGCATCGACGAGCGCCGTGCCGCAGAGGGCGTCGTGCCAGAACTGATGGCGTGGATGCAACCGCGCGCTGAGCGCATACGCGGCGACCCATGCGCCCAGGAGGCCGAAATCGAAGGCGGCGCTGCGGATGTCGAGCGCACCGGCGAGCGCCAGCGGAGGCAAGAACCAAAGCCATGCGGCCAGATATCGGGCCAGCGCGCGCCGCGGGCTCAACGAGGCGCCATCGGTGGCCACGACGCGAAGGTGCCAGGTCTTCTGCGCCAGCGTCTGCCCGCTGCGCACCCACAGGTAGATGAAGTAGATCCCGAGCGCCACGAAACAGCTCGCGATCAGCCCGCCGCGATGTTCGATGCCGCTGGTCTGGTGCACCGCGACGTCATAGGCGAGCGCGACGGCCACAACGATGCCGAAGCACAGGACCCCTTCGTACAGGAACGCCGCCATCCGGCGCACCAGCGAGGCGGCGAATGGGCGCACGCGCGGATCCGGCGCGGCGCGGGCCGAGGGCACGGCCGCCGCGGGGGATCGGTTCATGGCCGCGCCGCCGGCGCCGTCGTGGATGCCACGGCGTTGACGGGCGCCTGCGGCGCGCGCTTGGGCAGCAGCGTCGTGCGGTCGACCGAGTTGGGGCCGGCCGCAATCTTGGGTTGGCCATCGTGCTGATGGGCCGGAGGGGCCGCCCGGCGCGTCAGCAGCGTGGTCGTCGCGCCTGGGCGGGCCGGTTGGGCGGGAGCGGGCGCCGGTGCCCTGCCGCCAGCCAGCGGGTCGACGACGTTGGTCTTCGGCTGGACGAGGGTGACCGGCGGCGGCGCGTGGCGGCGCGTCGCCGCGAGGCCGGCCGCCGGCGCGCTGGGGGGGGTGGCGGACGCCCGTTTGGCGAGCTCGCGCTTTTTCTCTTCGGGCAGCGCCTGGTAGGCCTTCCAGCGGGCATCGCGTTCTTCTTTGGACACGCTGCGCGACTCCTGGAAATTGACGCGAGCCTGCGTTCGCTGCGCGACCGTCATGTGCGACCACTCGACCATGCGTTGGGTGGCGCGCTGCTGCTCGTCGGGCGGCATCTTGGGGAAACGCGCGGCAACATCCAGCCAACGTTCCTTGCTGCGGCTTTCGATGCCGTTCCAATCGTTGGCCAACGGCGCCAATACCCGGTGCTGCGACGAGCTCAATTCCGCCCAGCGCGGGCCGCCGCGGTCGGCATTGGCCGCAGCCGCGATCGGCATCGCCCCGACCGTCGCCGGCGCATTCCCGGCCCCGGCGGCGGGAAAGGATGCGAAGCCCATCGCCGACGCCAAGACGGCGCCCATGGCGTGGACGAGGAAACGCGGGATCGGCGAATGCGGCGGCAAGGTCTCCTCCGTCATTCCCGGCTGGTCTTGAGGTACTCCGCGAAGCCAGGATCCGTGTAAGCCGCCGGCGGCAGGTCGTCGGACAACAACGCGGCGTCGACTTCAGCGACCGCTGCGATCTGGGCACGGTCATGCACGCGGTCGATCGCCACCAATCCGAACACCAGCATCGCGAGCGGCGCCGCCGACGCCAGCTTGAACCACCAGCCGAAACTGCCGGCCAGCGCGGCGGATGGGCCGCGGCCGACGACGACCGGTGCGGCCGCGGCCCGTTCGCGACGGCGCGACGCCTGGGCACGGACGAGCGCCTGTTCGCGGGCGAATCGCAGGCGTTCGTCAATGTCGGGCGCGGCGGCGGCGGCACGTTCTCCCAGCATCGAAGCGACGCGCACGCCGAAACGCGCTTCCAGGCGGTCGAGATCCGGGGTCGGGAAGCGGGTCGATTTCGAATTCCTGGTCATGGTGCGATTCCCTTGGCTTTCAACGCTTTGGCCAATGCATGAACGGCGCGCGAGCAATGCGTCTTGACGCTGCCTTCCGAGCATTCCATCACGGAAGCCGTTTCAGCAACGTCCAGTTCCTCCCAGTAACGCAGCAAGAAGGCTTCGCGTTGACGTGTAGGCAGTTCCGCGACCTCGCGTTCGATCAGCTGAAGGATTTGATTCCGCGATACGGAATCGGAGGCGCTTTCGTTGCCAAGGTTCCCTTCGACGCTGTCAAGCATTTCGAGAATGTCGAATTCGCCGTCGTCGTCCTTGCCTTCGAAATCCGAGAAGTTGTGCACGACGGCATTGCGCACTTTCTGGCGTCGAAACCAGTCCATCGTGGCGTTCGACAGGATGCGCTGGAACAGCAGCGGCAGTTCGGCCGCCGGCCGGTCGACGTACTTCTCGGCCAGCCGGATCATCGAGTCCTGCACGATGTCCAGCGCCGAGTCGTCGTCGCGCACGGCGAAGGACGTGCGCTTGAACGCGCGTTTCTCGACGCTTTTTAGGAAATCTGAAAGTTCTTTGTCGGTGGCCAAGATGAGGGCAGGGCGCGCGGTGCGTCCTGTCGGAAGTCGCGGCGGATTATGTCATCGCGCCCCGGGCGCTTACGGAGCGGGCGATTTCCGGTCCTGGCCTGACCTTTCGCCGGAGGCGTGCCGAGGCGGCCGAAAACCCGCGCGGGCGTGCAAAAAAGCGTCGATGGTGCGACAATGGCGCTTCGCGAAAATGCGAAGTGGTCTGAATGCCGGCCCGATCAAGGGCACCGGCTGTTTTCGATCTTCGAGGTTCTGAATCCGTCTCACAAGGACGAGAGGAGGAGCACCAATGGTTTTTCGTCAGAGAAATTCACAGAGGTTCCCATGGAAATGTCCCGTCCGGACGTGAAGCGCAACGCTTCCGCAAGTCCGCAGAATGCGCCGCATTCGAATTCCCCCTCCGCTCCCGCCGCTCAGGAACTCGACGGTTCCGAGATCCTCGTGCGCTGCCTGCAAGCCGAGGGCGTCAAGTACATCTGGGGCTATCCCGGCGGTGCGGTGCTCTACATCTACGACGCGCTGTACAGGCAGGAAGCCATCCAGCACGTGCTGGTGCGTCACGAGCAGGGCGCGATCCACGCCGCCGACGGCTACGCGAGGGCGACCGGCGAGGTCGGCGTCGCGCTGGTGACCTCCGGCCCGGGCGTGACGAACGCGGTGACCGGCATCGCGACCGCCTACATGGACTCGATCCCGATGGTGATCGTCACCGGCCAGGTGCCGACGCCGGCGATCGGCCTCGACGCGTTCCAGGAGTGCGACACCGTCGGCATCACGCGGCCCATCGTCAAGCACAATTTCCTGGTCAAGGACGTGCGTGACTTGGCGTCCACCCTCAAGAAAGCGTTCCACATCGCGCGCACCGGCCGGCCCGGCCCGGTGGTCGTCGACGTGCCCAAGGACGTCACGCAGGGCTCGGCGCCGTTCCATTATCCCGACCACGTCGAGATGCGGTCGTACAACCCGGTCAGGAAAGGTCACGGCGGCCAAATCCGCAAGGCGGTGCAGCTGCTGCTGCAGGCCCGGCGTCCCTACATCTATTCCGGCGGCGGCGTGGTCCTCGGCAACGCTTCGGCCGAATTGCGCGAGCTCGCCGAGCTGCTCGGCTATCCGGTCACCAACACGCTGATGGGGCTCGGCGCGATGCCGGCCACCGACCCGAAATTCCTCGGCATGCTGGGCATGCACGGCACCTACGAAGCCAACATGGCGATGCAGAACTGCGACGTGCTGCTGGCCATCGGGGCGCGCTTCGACGATCGCGTGATCGGCAATCCGAAGCATTTCTCGTCGGTCGAGCGCAAGATCGTCCACGTCGACATCGACCCGTCGTCGATCTCGAAACGGGTCAAGGTCGACATCCCGATCGTCGGCGACGTGAAGGACGTGCTGCAGGAGCTGATCGCGCAGATCCGAGAAGCGCAGCAGCGCCCGGAAGCGGCGGTCATCTCGCAGTGGTGGGGCCGGATCAACGAATGGCGCCGCAAGGACTGCCTCGCGTACAAACGCAGCCCCGACGTGATCAAGCCGCAGCAAGTCATCGAGATGCTGTGGGAAATGACGCGCGACCGCGACGTCTACATCACCTCCGACGTCGGCCAGCATCAGATGTGGGCCGCGCAATACTTCCGTTTCCAGGAGCCGCGCCGTTGGATCAATTCCGGCGGCCTCGGCACGATGGGGGTCGGCCTGCCGTATGCGATGGGCATCAAGCTGGCGAAACCCGATTCGGACGTCTTCTGCATCACGGGCGAAGGCTCGATCCAGATGTGCATCCAGGAGCTCTCCACCTGCCTGCAGTACAAGACGCCGGTGAAGATCCTTTCGCTGAACAACCGCTACCTCGGCATGGTGCGGCAGTGGCAGATGCTCGACTACGAAGGCCGCTATTCGCACAGCTACATGGACGCGTTGCCGGATTTCGTGAAGCTCGCCGAAGCCTACGGCCACGTCGGCATCCGCATCACCCGGCCCGAAGAGATCGAGGCGGCGCTGCGCGAGGCGATCTCATTGAAGGATCGCACGGTCTTCCTCGACATCCAGACCGATCCGACGGAGAACGTCTGGCCGATGGTCAAGACGGGCATGGGCCTCTCCGAGATGCTGTTGGGCTCAGAAGACCTTTGAGCGAGGCGCGTCGAAAGCTTCGCGGCGGGCCGCGGGTTACCGCCCCGGCCGAGCGCGCGGCTGGCGCCGGCTGGCGGGCCTTCCTGGGATTTCATTACAACCGGATTCGAAAGGCGTCGTGGAGCAGTCCCCGCGGTTACCGCCGCGGGAACGGGCCTCACGGCGAAGAACGAACATGAAACACATCATCGCGGTGCTGCTCGAGAACGAGCCGGGCGCGCTGTCGCGCGTCGTCGCGCTGTTCTCGGCGCGCGGCTACAACATCGAGAGCCTGACGGTCGCGACGACGGAGGATCCGTCGCTGTCGCGCATGACCATCGTCACCAGCGGCTCCGACGAGGTGATCGAGCAGATCACCAAGCACCTGAACCGCCTGATCGACGTCGTCAAGGTGGTCGATCTGACCGAAGGTCAGTTCACCGAGCGCGAACTGATGCTCATCAAGGTGCGCGCCGTCGGCAAGGAGCGCGAGGAAATGAAGCGCATGGCCGACATCTTCCGCGGCCACATCGTCGACGTCACCGAGAAGAGCTACACGATCGAGTTGACCGGGGACGCCTCCAAGCTCGACGCGTTCATCCTGGCGATCGACCGCGCCGCGATCCTCGAAACCGTCCGCACCGGCACCAGCGGCATCGGACGCGGCGAACGTATCCTTCGCGCCTGACGGCGCCCGCGGCCGCCGACCGCGCCCTTCCACCGATATCCAATCCGATTCCACGTAGAGAAAGCAGAGCGAATCATGAAGGTCTATTACGACAAGGACACCGATCTCTCCCTCATCAAAGGCAAGACGGTCGCCATCATCGGCTACGGCTCGCAGGGCCATGCGCACGCGCAGAACTTGAACGACAGCGGCGTCCAAGTCGTGGTCGGCCTGCGCCGCGGCGGCGCGTCGTGGGGCAAGGTCGAGAAGGCCGGGCTCAAGGTGGCCGAAGTGGCCGATGCGGTGAAGGCCGCCGACGTGGTGATGATCTTGTTGCCCGACGAGAACATCGCCGAGGTCTACCGCAACGACATCGAACCCAACATCCGCAACGGCGCGTCGCTCGCGTTCGCGCACGGTTTCAACGTGCATTACGGGCAGGTCGCGCCGCGCGCCGACTTGGATGTCTGGATGGTCGCGCCGAAAGCGCCGGGCCACACCGTCCGCAACACCTACTCGCAAGGCGGGGGCGTGCCGCACCTGATCGCCGTCCACGCCGACAGGACCGGCAAGGCCCGCGATCTCGCGCTGAGCTACGCCGCGGCCAACGGCGGCGGCAAGGCCGGCATCATCGAGACCAGTTTCCGCGAAGAGACCGAGACCGACCTGTTCGGCGAACAGGCCGTGCTGTGCGGCGGCACCGTGGAGCTGATCAAGGCGGGTTTCGAGACGCTGACCGAAGCCGGTTATGCGCCCGAGATGGCGTATTTCGAATGCCTGCACGAGCTCAAGCTGATCGTCGACCTGATCTACGAGGGCGGCATCGCGAACATGAATTACTCCATCTCCAACAACGCGGAGTATGGCGAATACGTGACCGGGCCGAAGATCGTCACCGACGAGACCAAGAAGGCAATGAAGCGGTGCCTGGAGGATATCCAGACGGGAGAGTATGCGAAGAGCTTCATCCTCGAGAACCGTGCGGGCGCGCCGACGCTGCTGTCGCGCCGGCGCCTGACCGCCGAGCACCCGATCGAGGTGGTCGGCGAGAAGCTGCGCGCGATGATGCCCTGGATCAAGGCGAACAAGCTCGTCGACAAATCGAAGAACTGATGCGCCGCGCGGCCCGGCCGCCGCAGCCCGATGCTTCAAGCGACCCGCGCGCTTGGCGCATTTCCTTTTTGCGCGCCTGACGGGAACGCGGGGAATCACGCCCGGCCGGACGGCGTGGCGATCATGCGCAACCGGTGCCCGGGCGGCGGCGCCGGTGCGATCCCAGAGTTCGCGCAGGGGCGGCTGCGGTATCCTCGCGCACCATGAAATCCCCCGGTCCGGCTTCTCGCAATGAATGACCCGTTCCCGCCACCGGAAGACGCCGACGACAGCGACCTCGCGCCCCCCGTGCGGCGCGCGCGCCGCAAGGGCGTGTACATCCTGCCCAACCTGTTCACGTTGGCGGCGTTGTTCGGCGGTTTCTATGCCATCGTGATGGCGATGAACGGCCGCTTCGAGCAGTCGTGTTACGGCGTGTTCTGCGCCATGGTGTTGGACAGCCTGGACGGCCGCGTCGCGCGCATGACGAACACGCAGAGCGCGTTCGGCGCCGAAATGGACAGTTTGTCCGACATGGTCAGCTTCGGCGCCGCGCCGGCGCTGATCGTCTACGAATGGGCGATGAAGGGGCTGGGCAAGGCCGGTTGGTGCATCGCCTTCCTCTATTGCGCTTGCGCCGCCCTCCGGCTGGCTCGCTTCAACACCAACTTGGCGATCGTCGACAGGCGCTATTTCCAGGGGCTGCCGAGCCCCGCGGCGGCGGCGCTGGTCGTGGGCTTCATCTGGGTCGTCGTCGACAGGCTGGGCAGCGGTGCGGACGTCAACGCCGATGTCGCGCTGTCCTGGGCGGCGGCGGCGTTCACCTGCTACGCGGGCCTCACGATGGTGGTCAACGTGCCGTTCTACAGCTTCAAGGACCTGAGCCTGAAGCGATCGGTGCCGTTCGTCGTCATCGTGCTGATCGCGCTCGGGATCGGGATCATCAACCTCTATCCGGCGCGGATCATCTTCGCGATCTTCTGCTTGTACGGACTGTCGGGATACGCCGTCTACGCGTACAAGCGCTCAAAGGGCAGGCCGGTGAGCGTGATCGCGCTGTCGACCGACGAGCCCGATGAAATCGGCCTCCATCGCTGAAAGCTTCGTTCGGCGGGGCGGCGCTTCGCTGAAGCCGACGGCCTGCAGTTCACGGGCGCGCGTCCGCCATGCTATATTTGACTCCATGACGTTCCAGATCGCGCCCGCTTCCCTATTCCTAGCCGGAGTACCGCGGGCGCATTGATCGACCACGTCTGAACGAATCGGACGATCAACGGCCCGCTAGCGCAACGCAGCGGGCCGTTTCCATTACACGGCGCGTTGCATCACCCACCGGTCGAAACGACCGAACAGGATTCGCGATGATGCTCTCCCAGCCTTCGACCAAGTACCGTGCGGCTCCCGTGGTCGGCCTGCGCGATCGCGCGTGGCCCGATGCCGCGCTGACGAAGCCTCCGATCTGGTGCAGCGTCGATCTGCGCGACGGCAATCAGGCGTTGATCGAGCCGATGGACGTCGCGCGCAAGCTGCGCATGTTCAAGGCGCTGCTGAGCATCGGCTTCAAGGAAATCGAAGTCGGTTTCCCTTCGGCGTCGCAGACCGATTTCGATTTCGTGCGCCGCTTGATCGAAGAGGATCTGGTGCCGCAGGGCGTGACGATCCAGGTGCTGACGCCGGCGCGCCGGGACCTGATCGAGCGGACCTTCGAATCGTTGGCCGGCGCGAACAGGGCGGTCGTCCACCTTTACAACGCGACGGCGCCGGTGATGCGGCGCGTCGTCCTGGGGTTGGACGTCGACGGCATCGTCGATCTTGCCGAGCGCCACGCGCGGGTCGTGCGCCAGTGCGCCGAGTCGAGGCCCGGCACGCAGTGGAGGTTCGAATATTCGCCCGAGATGTTCTCCGACACCGAGCTCGAGGTCTCCAAGCGGGTCGTCGATGCCGTCACGGCGGCATGGGCGCCGACGCCCGAGCGCAAATGCATCGTGAATTTGCCGACGACGGTCGAACATTCGACGCCCAACGTCTACGCCGACCAGATCGAATGGATGCATCGCCACCTCGCGCGCCGCGACTGCATTGTGCTGTCGGTGCATCCGCACAACGACCGCGGCACCGGCACGGCCGCCGCCGAACTCGCGCTGATGGCCGGCGCCGACCGCCTCGAAGGCTGCCTGTTCGGCAACGGGGAGCGCACCGGCAACCTCGACCTCGTCAACGTGGCGCTGAACCTCTACACGCAAGGCATCGCCCCGGGCCTCGATTTCTCGGACATCGACGAGATCCGCCGCACCGTGGAGCACTGCAACCAGCTGCCCGTGCATCCGCGCCATCCCTATGTCGGGGACCTGGTCTACACCTCGTTCTCCGGTTCCCACCAGGATGCGATCCGCAAGGCCTTCGCGCAGCGCCGGGACGGCGACGCCTGGGACATCCCGTACTTGCCGATCGACCCGAAGGATCTGGGCCGCAGCTACGACGCGGTGATCCGCGTCAACAGCCAGTCGGGCAAGGGCGGTGTGGCCTACCTGCTCGAGACCGACTACGGCCTCGAGTTGCCGCGCCGCCTGCAGATCGAGTTCAGCAAAGCCGTCCAGCGGCTCACCGATGAGCAAGGCGGCGAGGTCGCGGCCGAAGGCCTTTGGCGGCTGTTCGAATCCGAATATTTCACCGGCAGCCGCGAGACGGTCGGCATCGCGCAGCAGCGCCTGAACGACCTCGGCGACGGTCGCGTGCAATTGAACGCCGCCGTGCTCATCGGGGACGCGCGATCCGAGGTGCAAGGCGAGGGCAATGGTCCGGTCGACGCGTTCGTGCACGCGATGGGGCGGCGGGCCGGCGTCGCGGTGCAGGTGCTGGACTACCATCAGCATGCGATCGGCTCCGGTGCGCAAGCGCGCGCGGCGGCGTACCTCGAGCTGCGCATCGGAGGGCGCACGCTGTTCGGCGTCGGCATCGATGCGAACACCGTGTCGGCGTCGATGAAGGCGGTGCTCAGCGGCTTCGCGCGATGTGGCGTGCGATGGCTGGAAACCGCTTCCTCGCCGGCCTGACGATCCTCCCGCCCAGCGACAATCACCATGCGCGCGCACCGCGCTCCGAAAGAGTCCGCCATGACCGACAAGCTGTTCATCTTCGACACCACCTTGCGCGACGGCGAGCAATCGCCCGGCGCGTCGATGACCCGCGAAGAGAAGCTGCGCATCGCGCGCCAGCTCGAACGGCTGCGCGTCGACGTCATCGAAGCCGGCTTCCCCGCTTCGTCGAACGGCGATTTCGAAGCGGTGAAGGCGATCGCGTCGGCCATCAAGGACTCCACCGTCTGCGGGCTGGCGAGGGCGAACGACCGCGATATCGCGCGCACGGCCGAGGCGCTCGCGCCCGCCGCCCGCGCCCGCATCCACACCTTCATCGCCACCAGCGAGCTCCACATGGCGAAGAAGCTGCGCATGACCCGCGAAGAGGTGCTCGGGCAGGCGGCGGCCGCCGTGCGGTTCGCCCGCAACGTCTGCGGAGACATCGAGTTCTCGCCGGAAGACGGCTATCGATCGGAGCCGGATTTCCTGTGCCGCGTCATCGAATCGGTGATCCGCGAAGGTGCGGGGACGATCAACATCCCAGACACCGTCGGCTATGCCGTCCCGGAGCTTTACGGGGAGTTCATCCGCATGCTGCGCGAGCGGGTGCCCAACTCCGACAAGGCGGTCTGGTCCGTGCATTGCCACAACGATCTCGGCATGGCGGTGGCGAATTCGCTCGCCGGCGTGAAGATCGGGGGCGCGCGGCAGATCGAATGCACGATCAACGGCCTCGGCGAGCGCGCCGGCAACTGCTCGTTGGAAGAGGTGGTGATGGCGCTGAAGACGCGGCGCGACCACTTCGGGCTCGACCTCGGCATCGACGCGTCGCAGATCGTGCCGGCGTCCAAGATGGTCAGCCAGACCACCGGCTTCGTCGTGCAGCCGAACAAGGCCGTGGTCGGCGCCAACGCGTTCGCGCACGCGTCGGGCATCCACCAGGACGGCGTGCTCAAGGCCCGCGACACCTACGAGATCATGCGCGCCGAAGACGTGGGCTGGACGGCCAACCGCATCGTGCTGGGCAAGCTGTCGGGCCGCAACGCTTTCAAGCAGCGGCTGCAGGAGCTGAACCTGCAGCTCGATTCCGAGGCCGAGGTCAACGCCGCCTTCGCCCGTTTCAAGGATCTGGCCGACCGCAAGGCGGACATCTTCGACGAGGACATCGTCGCGCTGGTCAGCGACGACAGCGTCGTGGCCACCCACGAGCATTTCCGGCTCATCGCGATGAGCGCGCATTCGGAGACCGCGAGCCGCCCGCACGCCGAAGTCAGCCTCGAGATCGGCGGCCAGGCCCATGAGGTGCACAGCTACGGCAACGGCCCGGTCGACGCGACGATCCAAGCCATCGAATCGGTGGTGCGAAGTGGCGCCGAAATGCTCCTCTTTTCGGTGAATGCCATCACGTCGGGCAGCACAGAATCCCAGGGAGAGGTCACGATGCGCCTTCAGCATGGCGGGCGCGTCGTCAATGGCGTGGGGTCCGACCCCGATATCGTTGTCGCGTCCGCAAAAGCTTACCTTGCCGCGTTGAACAAGCTCCACAGCAATGTCGAGCGGGTTGCCGCGCAAGGCTAATTCGTTGCACGCCATTCGACATCTGGTTGAGGAAGTCCACGCAAGCTTTTGATCTTGCGTGATTTTTTCCTTTGCCTTAGACTGAAACAAATGGTGATGCAATTGGCTTCCAGCTTTACTGATATGCGGCTTTTCAAGCAATTTCCACGCTGGACCCTTGCTGTGACGATCGGTGCCGCGCTGGTCTGCACGGCATCGGAGGCTTCCGCGGCCACCGCCGCCGCCAAGCATCACCGCAAGACCGCCTCGTCGGCGCGCGCCGTCGCCCGCACGCATGCGGTCGTGGTGCGGCGCACCGTCACGGTCCGCACGACCGTCACCCGCATCGAAGCGCCACAATCGGTCGGCTACGCGGCCGGTCTGCACGCGACCGAAGATCCGCTGCTCCTGCGCTCCGGCGCCGCGATCGTGCTGGATCAGGAGACGCACGAGGTGCTCTACAGCAAGAACTCGGATGCCGTGCTGCCGATCGCCTCGTTGACCAAGTTGATGACCGCGATGGTGGTCAGCGAAGCCAGGCAGCCGCTGGACGAGATGCTGTCCATCACCGGCGACGACATCGACACCGAGAAGAACACCCGCTCCCGATTGACGCCCGGCACGCAGCTGAGCCGCGGCGTGATGCTGCACCTGGCGCTGATGTCGTCCGAAAACCGGGCCGCCAACGCGCTGGGCCGCAACTATCCCGGCGGCCTGCCTGCTTTTGTCCTGGCGATGAACGCGAAGGCGAAGGAGCTGGGGATGCTCGACACCCGCTATGTGGAGCCGACTGGTTTGTCCAGCATGAATCGCTCCAGCGCACGCGATCTCGCGATGCTGGTCAATGCCGCCCACCAAGTGCCGTTGCTGCGCGAATATTCCACCACGTCATCGCTGGATGTCGAGCTGGGTCGCCGTCAAGTGCAGTTTCACACCACCGATCGTCTGGTTTCCAATCCGAGCTGGGATATCGGCCTGCAGAAGACGGGTTTCATTAACGAGGCCGGCCAATGCCTGGTGATGCAGGCACAAATGGCGGGCCGCAAGCTGATCATGGTGCTGTTGGATTCCGCCGGCAAGTATTCGCGCATCGCCGATGCCGAACGCATTCGCAAATGGATCACGACTAATCGCACCGCCGCGGTCAAACCGGTGGTCGCGACGAGCTGATCGCCGGTTGGGCATCGAAGCGGCCGGTCGCGGGCGGCCGGCTTTTTTGGCGCGTCAAGAGACGCCGCCGTGTCCCAGCGCCGACGAGATCCGTGCGGCCGTCTCTTTGACGCGCTCCAGCCACGATTCCTCCAGTCGATCCGCCGGCGCCGAGATGGACAAGCCGGCGACGAGACGTCCCTGGTCGTCGTAGATGCCGGCGGCCATGCAGCGCACCCCCAGCTCCAGCTCTTCGTCGTCGCGGGCGACGGCCGATCGGCGCACCTTGTCCAATTCCCGCTCCAGCAGCGGGAGTTCGGTGAGGCTGTTGCGCGTGTGGCCGGTCAAACCCGTGCGGGTGGCGTAGGCGCGCACTCGTTGCGGCTCGTCGTGGGCAAGGAACAGCTTGCCGACCGAAGTCAAGTGCAGCGGCGCGCGGCCCCCGACGGCGCGCACGACCTGCATTCCTGAACGTTCGCTGTAGGTGCGCTCGATGTAGACGATCTCATCGCCCTGGCGAACCGACAAATTCACCGGTTGATGCGTTAGTTTGTGCAGCTCACGCATCGGGCCGATCGCGGCGTCGCGCACGTCCAGCCGCGCCTTGACGAGATTGCCCAATTCCAGCAGCCGCATGCCCAGCCGGTAACTGCCGGCCTCGGGCCGCTCGACGAGACGACCCGCGGTCAGGTCATTCAGGATGCGGTGCGCCGTCGACGGATGCAGCCCCGTGCGCGCGCTGAGCTCCTTCAGCGGCACCGGATCGGTATGCGCGGCAAGAACGTCCAGCAACGAAAACGCGCGAGCGAGGACCTGGATCGTCGGTCCGGAGCCGTCTGACTTGGTCATGAGGAGCGGCCTGATGCTTCGGGAAGTTCATTCTCGCATGGTGAAAAAGAAATCCACGCTGCGATTGATGCAGCGCATTTCGACGGGGGTCTCTTGAGCCGATGTGGCTCTGCCATTCGACTCAATTCCCCCGCGGCGGCGACGCCGTCGGGGGTGCCCATTTTTTCAATGGAAAGCCGCTGCAGAGGCTTCGCCGGCCCGCACCGCGGCCTCGAGCGTGGCCGGGTAGGGGCCGTCGACATAGTCGGCGGCCGCCAGGAGCCCCGGCGCGATCGCCATCGCCGGCCGGACCAACCCGGGGGTGCAGCGGAAGGTTGCGCGGCGGTCGGCGCGCAGGCTGACGCAGTCGACGGGCTCGTCCGAGCGGATCGCGAACACGGCGCGCACCTGCGCGATGGCGGCAGCCTTCACCGCATCGGCACCGCGCGCCAGCCACGCGCCGGCGGCGCTGATGACGAGCGTCACGCGGTCGGACGCATCCTCTTGCGGGCCCAGCTTGAAGGCGAATTGCGCGGGCCGGCGGGCGTCGTCGCTGTCGAGCGCCAGCATGGGGGCGGGCCATCGGCGCGCCGGCAAGCGCAACACCAGCGTCACGATGGGTTCGTGTTCCAGCGCGGCCGCGGCGGTGGACCAGTCCGGCGCGATCGATGCGGTGAGGCGCGCGGCTTCGGCGGCGGGCGTCGCCAAGATCACGCCGTCGAAGAGCGTGCCTTCGCCGCCGGGCGTGGCGCCGTCGCCCCGACCGGGTACTCCGGCGCGGTTCCAATTGACCGCATCGACCGCATCGACCGCATCGACCGGCATGCGTGCGCCGGTTCGCAGCGCCCAGCCGTCGCCGGCGGATCGCAGCGCCCAGACGCGGCTGCGCAGGTGCACCGTCGCGCCGTTCGCCCGCAGCCACGCGACGGCGGGAAGCGGCAACAGCTGGGCCAGCGGCCGCTGCGGCAGCAGCAGGTCGCTGGCATCGCGCGCGCCGAACAGGCTGTCGCGCATCACCGCGAGGAACACCGCGCCGCTGGCTTCGGCGATCGGCGTGTTCAGCGCGCCGACGCACAAGGGTTCGATCAGCTTTTCGCGGACCCTGCGGGTTGGAGCATGGCGCAGCAGTTCATCGACGCTCAGGCGCTCGGCGCAGCGGAACCCGCGCATCCGCCAGCCGACGGTCATCCATACCGCGGACAGCTTGTCCCGCAGCCCGAAGCCGCGCGCCGAGATCAGCGCGCGCGCCGCCGCCGTCAAGCGGCCCGCGGACGGCCTCAGCGCGAAACCGCTGCCGTCCGCATAGGTGATCGACAAGGGCCGCCGCAGCAGCGCGCGCTCGACGTCGACGCCGACGTCGCGCATCAGCGCCAGCGTGCGCGTGTAGCCGCCCAGCAGGATGTGCTGGCCGTTGTCGATCGGCTCGCCGTCGCCGTCGTCTGATCGCGCCCGTCCGCCCGGCATGCCCGCGGCTTCGAACAGCGCCACGCCGTGGCCGGCCTGGCGGGCCCTCACGGCCGCGGCCAATCCGGCCCACCCGGCGCCGATGACGGCGATCTTCACGATCGGCGCGCCGCGGCCGTCAGCGGCCGCGCCACTGCGTCCGGCAGGCGATCCACAGCTTGCGCAGCGGGGTCAGCGAGATGCGTTGGTGGAGCACCTGGAAATCGGCGGCTTCCACTTCGCTCAGCAGGCGGCGGTAGATGTTCGCCGCCATCAACGCGGGCTTCTGGGTCGCGCGGTCGGCATCGGGCAGCAACGCGAACGCCTCGTCGTACAGGGCGTGCGCGCGCTCGGCCTGGAAACGCATCAGCGCGCTGAAACGTTCGCCGTAGCCCCAGGGCGCTTCGCGCCGCAGGATTTCGTGCGACTTCACGTCGAACTGCTGCAGCTCGGAGATCGGCAGATAGATGCGGTTGCGGCGCGCGTCGTCGCCGACGTCGCGGATGATGTTCGTCAACTGCATCGCCAAGCCCAGCCGATGA
This sequence comes from Burkholderiaceae bacterium, assembly GCA_040509075.1. Classification (GTDB taxonomy): domain Bacteria; phylum Pseudomonadota; class Gammaproteobacteria; order Burkholderiales; family Burkholderiaceae_C; genus Scleromatobacter. Next base: position 18,205 of record JBEVLR010000016.1, read on the forward strand.
GCGAACTCCACCGTCTGCGCCTGCGAGCGCCCCATGATGTTGCTGGCGACTTCGCCGACGATCCCGGCCACCAGGTGGCAATATTTGGCGAGGCCGGGATAGTCGAGGAAGCGCGACTGCTCGAGGTCGATTTGGCAACCTTGGATCACCGACTGCAGGTGGTCTTGCCGCAAGCCATAGGCGTGCGCGTGCGGCATCAACGCCTTCATCACCGGATGGGTCGGTGCGCCGGCGAACGCGGCCGCCGTTTCGTTGCGCCACCAGGCGAGCTTGGTCGCGGCGACGCCGGGATCCTGGACCTCATCGGCGACGTCGTCCACCTCGCGGCAGAACGCGTAGAACGCCGTCATCGCGCTGCGCCGCGCGGGCGGCAGGAACATGAAGGCGTAGTAGAACGACGAACCGCTCTTCTGCGCCTTGTCGGCGACGTATTGCTCCGGCGTCATGCGGGTCGCGTCCGCGAAGGCGTGGCGGGGCGCATCGTCAGCGCGCGGGCGCCGATCAGCAGGCGGTCGGCGGCGCCCAGGCGCGGGCGGCGGGCGAGGCTCGTGAAGTTCATGGCGGCGATTTTCTCAAGAATCCGCAGCCCTCCGTGGACGACGAACCGCAGCTCCCAACCGACGCGGCCCGGCACGTCGAGCGCGATCGGCGCGCCGTCCAGCATCAGCGCGCGGGCCCAGCCGCACAGCCGGCGCACCAGCGCGCGCGCGGCGGGCGAGGACGGCCGCGCCAGGCAGGCTTCGATCGTCGTGCCCTGGGCTTCGGCGTCCGTCCTGGGCACGTAGACGCGGCCGCGCGGGACGTCGACGCTCAAGTCCTGCCAAAAATTGACCAGTTGCAAGGCTGTGCACACCGCATCGCTGCGGGCGATCAGCGCCGGATCGGCCAAGCCGTGCAGGTGCAACATCAAGCGTCCGATCGGATTCGCCGACCGGCTGCAGTAACCCAGCAGCGCGGCGCGATCTTCATAGCCCGCGTGGCGCGTGTCTTCCAGGAACGCGTCGAGCAGGTCGAGCAGCGGCGGCAGGGGCAACCGGTGCGCGGCGATCGCCGCCTCGAGCGGCGTGAAAACGCCGCGCCAGCGAGCCGAAATCGGCCGTCCTCCGGCGCAGGCCAGCAGGTCGGCGCGGTATTCATGCAGGGAAGCGGCGCGCTGGGCGGCGGATGCGTCGCCCTCGTCGGCGATGTCGTCGGCGGTGCGGGCGAACCAATAGATCGCGCGCACCGGCGGGCGGATCGCCGCCGGGCACAGCCACGAGGCGACGGGGAAGTTTTCGTAGTGTTGGACGCTCATCAAGACAACCTCCGTGCCGCCGCCCCGCGGTGCGGGCGCACTCGGGCGGGCGACGCTCGCAGGCGGCGCATTGTGCCTGTTGCCGAGCCCGTGCGCCTCGCGCCGCTT
>JBEVLR010000017.1:0-4821 GCA_040509075.1 Burkholderiaceae bacterium
GGCCGGCGTCGGCGTCGCCCGATGTCGGTTTCGACCGGGCGGCGCCGGTCGCGCCGGCGAAGGCGGCGGATGTCGACGGCCAACGGCGGGAAAGATCCTCGGAACGGCACGTCCGCGTGTTCTTCGGCACCGACCGCGCGCGCGTCGCGGGCTCGGCGCCCGGCATCGAACAGTTCGGGGGCGAGCGGTCGACGCTGCAGTTCGGATCGGCGAACGTCAGCATCCCGCCCGGGCACCGGCTCGGGGAGGTGGAGCGGCCGAAGTGGTATCGGCTCGAATTCTCGCCGTCGCCCCGCAAGCACGTGATGCTGACGCAGGCGGGGCGCCTCGACCAGCGGGCGTTCGTCGCGGCGATGAACGACATGATCCGCAAGGACGCGAAGCCGAGCTCGTTCGTCTTCGTCCACGGCTACAACGTCAAGTTCGAAGACGCTCTGCTGAGGACGGCGCAGATGGCGGTCGACACCGGCCTGCTGTCGGTGCCCATCCTGTACAGCTGGCCGTCCCAGGGCAATGTCGCGGCCTACACCGTCGACGAGGCGAACGCCGAATGGGCGCGCCAGGATCTGCTGCGTTTCCTGGACGTCCTGGCCACGGAATCGACCGCCGCCGAGATCGTCGTCATCGCCCACAGCATGGGCAGCCGCCCGGCCACGTGGGCGCTCGAGACCTTGCTGAGGGATCGGCCGGAGCTCGGCGCCAGGTTCCGCGGCCTGGTGCTCGCCGCCCCCGACCTCGACGCCGAGGTGTTCGTCCGCGACATCATGCCCGCGCTCTCTCCGCTGCACGACCGGATGACGCTCTACGCATCGTCCAAGGATCGCGCGCTCGCGGCGTCGTTCAAGGTGCACGGCAGCGTCCGCGCCGGCTCGACCGCCGGCGGCGTCGTGCTCGCCCCCGGCCTGGAGACGATCGACGCGTCGGTCATCGACACCGATTTCCTCGGCCACTCGTACCTCGTCAGCGACCGCAACCTGCTGACGGACCTGGGCCTGTTGCTGGGCCGGGAGCTGAGGGCGGACAAGCGGATCTATCTCGAGGAGCGGGCGGGCGCGGGACGGCGGTATTGGGCGTTCAAACCATAGCGGCGGCGAGAGCTCCCTTCAAGAGCCGGAGACGAGTCCGCGTCGGGTGGCCAGCTGCTGGGTTTCCGGGGCGGCCCAGCTCCGTCCGATGTCATGTTTGAGCGTTGGATCCATGAGCCTGCCGTCGGGCCGAAGCCATTTCCCTTCCTGCAGTATCCCGATGGCCGCCTTGCGTTGCCTGGGCGCCAGGCCGAGCTTCTTGACGGCCGCATCGGCGGTCACGTCCTTTTTCGCCTCGGCCATCGTCTTCGCGAGCCGGGCGGCATGGACCTGCGCCTTCGAAGCGTCCGGAGCCAGCCACGAATGCATCGTGTCCGTCACGGCCGCTTGCCTGCGTCGGCTGATCTTGTACTCGCCGGCGGCCAGCGCGATCACCTCCAGCAGCGCCTTGACTCCCAGGAGCGTGATCGTCGGCCACGCCGGCAGTTCGGCCTGGGGCTGCTGCGGAAATTCCCGCTCCGGCCCCGACGGCTCCGTTCCCGGCTCCGCAGGGCCTGTCGTCGACGCCCGGTCCGCCGGCTCCCGTTCGAATCGGCCTGTTTGGCCGAACATCGGATGCCAGCAAGTGAGGGCGAACAACCCGATCACGACCGCCTTGTCCTCGTTGTCGGGGAACATGTCCAGCACCGGTCGAAGTGGCGCGATGTCCCTCATCACCGCCTGGACGTCTTTCAGGTCCGGCATCGACGGATCGAAATGCATTCCAAGCAAGCCCATGCCGTTGGTTTCGAAGTCGAACCGGACGCCGTCTTTCGCCGCCTGCACGGCATGGTCGACCAGCCCCAGGAAGAACAGGGCGAGCGCCTGTTGAAACTCCGTGCGCTCACGGGCATCGCTCGTGCGGAATTCCACCCGGTCCTCGACGCGGGCCCGGTACCGATTGACGTTGCCTTGAACGTTCATCGCCCGGCCGCGCTCACCCAAATTCTTGCCGCCCTGATCCTCGACGAACGACAGGGCGTCCGGATAGCGATGAGTGACGAATTTGTTGGGTTGGCGAAACAGGAGGGGACGGGAAAACGCCGTGTCGAACACCGCCAGTTGCTCGTCGAGCGGCGCATCCGGCTTGCCGGACGACAGCCCCGGATCGGTGCTGAGGCGGTACATGACGTCCTCGTTTTTGAGGACGCTCGCCAGGATGTTGTTCAAGGCATCGACGCGGACGGCTTCCGGGAATCCGGCCAAATCCCTCAGGCCGATGGTGAAATGCGTGCTGGCATCCCGGTGGCTTTTTCCGTTGGTGGCGTCGGTGATGGCTCGATTGGCCAAATGCTGGGGTTCCCAATATTCGGGCTCGTCGCTCATGACGGGCGTCTTCCATTCGCCGACGTACCCGCTTTCGTAGACGCGCATCGCCTCGATTTCCAATGATCCGCCATTGACGGCGCGGGTGTAATTGGCGTGCCGGCGCATCGCAGGATGAATTTGCACGTTGCCGACCAGATCGAACAGGCTTTCGGGCGAAGCGATCACGCGCGGGAACGCCTCCATGGTCGTGTTCATCGCGTGGAGCCGGACGGCCAGCGCATGCATCGATTTCAATACCTGCACGCCGGTGATTTCCGGCGGCAGTTTGAATTCGAGTTCGATGCCGAACCTGCGATCGGTGCCGGCCTTCATCGCCCGCTCGCGCAACGGGAGCCCTGACTTGCCCTGCGCCTCCAGTTCGCGTGCGGCCTGGACCACCTCGACGATGAAGTCGTCGCAGATCGTACCGTCGGGGTTTTGCGGACCTGGCTTTACGGGCCGGACGACGCCACCGTAGAAATCCGGCACCGTCGCGCACGGCACGGCCTGCTCCATGTTCGCCACGGCACCGGGGTGCTGCATGCCGTCGGCTCGCGCGGATCCGAATCGGTCGAACATCAGCAGCGCCGCCAAGCCCACCCTTTTCAGGTTGAAACCCGAACTCGGGCCCAGCGATTCGAAACCGGGCCAGCTCGTCGGCAGGCTCCCAAGCCAGCCGCTTCCCCAAGGCGCGCAATGGGAGGCCTTCTGTTGCGGCAATCCCGGATTTCCGCGGTGCTCCGCCGTCCAATCGGTTTGATGACCACCGTCGCACACTCTATCGATCATGATCCATCCGTTTTGACGAGACGGAGGGACGGTACCGTGATGTCGGTCGATCGACGGTCAGGGCCTGCGAAGACAATCGCCTGTATGCGAAGTAAGCTGAATTATGAATTTCGCATGACAGTTCGCCGCTTCGTGGGTGGAGCCGGCCCGACAGGATCTTCGTCGTCTGCCCGGCGGCCGTCCATCAAGCCCAGGAGATGGCCCATGAAAGCGACGAAGCTCGCAGCGATGTTTCTCGCCAGGGCCTTGCCGCCGCTGGCCTCCGTCGAGATCAGGTGACCGCGCTGCGTGCGAAAGTCACTGCCGGCGAGGCCGAAGTTGCCGCCGTGCTGGAGCGGCCGATCGAGAAGGCCCAGCAAGTCTTCGGCTTCCTGAAAAGGCGTATCTCTGACGCACTCCCGCGTATTTAGGCTCCGGGCTTGATGGCGATCGATGCCAGATCCTGCGATCGTAGCTTCGTCGGCAGCCGGCGAATCACCCATTCGTTCAAGACGGCGGCCGCGGCGCCCACGACCAGAAACGTCGCGAGGAACGCGATCGTCGTCTTGACTCCGTGCGCTGCGAGCCAGACGGCGATGCGCGACGCAGGGACGTGGGTCATGTAGATCGGGAACGACAGCATTCCCATCCAGCCGCAGAACTTGGCCGATCCCGCGGTGCCCGGTCCCTTGTGCACCAATCCGGCAAGAAGGGCGGCGCCGGCGGCAATGAGCGCGGTTTGAGCGATCGGGTCAGGCAGCCAACCTCGCTGGACGGCCGCGCACATGGCGAAGAACAGCGTCGCAAATAGCGGAACCGACAGCTTTGGCCGGCGCATCGATATCGCGCAACCGACGCCGAACCATGCCAGCGCGCGGGCCTGCCCAGCGATGATGTTGAGCCACCCCGATTCGTCCGATCGGATGTGGATGCCGGCCACCTGAAATTTCAGGACGAGGAAGCCGACCATCGCTGCCGCGAACACTGCTTTCGCCGCGTCTTTGCTCCATTTCAGGGTCACAAACCAAATCGCGTTCGCGAGCAGCTCGGCGAACAACGACCAAACCGGGCCGTCAGCGGGGAACAGCTCGTTCGACCCGAAGGTCGGCGAATAAGGCATCACAAAGGCGAGCCCCAGCACCGTGCCGACGCTGACGTGCGCCCAAGGGACGTCCTGCACCCCCACCGCGGTCATGCCGACGATCAAGGCTACTGTGATGAGCACCATCGGATACAGGCGGCGTGCGCGCTGCCAAGCGAACTCGCCGAACGTCAGGCCGCCGAGAATCGCATCGTGGTATTTGCGCCCGAGCACGATGCCGCTCAGCACGAAGAATAGGTCGACGGCCAATGGGCCGAACCGGATCTCTGGAAGGTGCAGCTGCGCGTGGAAGTGGAAGGCCACCACGACCAGCGCCGCGACGCCCCGAAAGAGATCGAGCCACGCCAGCCGATTCGCACTCATTTTCGCCCCCCTTTGTCCGCGGGATTTTGCCAGTCATGGGTTAGCCTGACGATGCCGAATCGGGACAAATACAGGGTGGTGTGATTGGATATTGGAAGTTCTCCAAAACCTTTCCAAAATCGCGTCGGCTGCATCGGTAAAAAAAAGACCTTGCATCGCTGCAAGGCCTTGATCGATATCGCGTTTGGATGGCTCCCCGACCTGGGCTCGAACCAG
>JBEVLR010000018.1:0-7366 GCA_040509075.1 Burkholderiaceae bacterium
CCCCACCGCGAGGATGCCGGCCCCGCTCAAATGGCCCTGCAGCCACATGACGGCGAAGCGCAAGGCCTCGTCGTGATCGATCGGATGGCCGGCGGGCCATTCCCGTTCCCCCAGCGCCCGGCCTTGCGCGTCCGCGGCGGCGAACCGGGGCGAAACCTGCATCGCGTCGATGCCGCCCGACAGCAGCGGCGACAGCGTGCGCGCGGCGTCGACGCCGTAGGCCGCGAACTTCAGGCTGGTCGAGCCCGCGTTGAAAACCAGGAGGACGTCGTCCATCCGAGCTCACGCCGCGATCGCCGCGCCGTTGCGCGGCGTCCACCGCCAGTCGCGGATCTCCGGCAGGTCTTCGCCATGCTCGCGGATGTGGCGCCGGTGCTCCGCGAGCCTGCCGCGCAGGAGCGAGGCCAGCGCGACGCCCGCGGCGCCGGCCTGGGGCAACTGGCCGATCGCGTCGATCGCGAGGTGGAAACGGTCCAGCTCGTTGAGCACGGTCATGTCGAAGGGCGTGGTGATCGTGCCTTCCTCCTTGTAGCCATGCACGTGGAAGCGGGCGTGGTTCATGCGCCGGTAGGTCAGCTTGTGGATCAGCGCGGGATATGCATGGAAGGCGAAGATCACCGGCTTGCCGGCGGTGAAGACCGCATCGAAACCGGCATCGTCCAAGCCGTGCGGATGCTCCGAAGGCGATTGCAGCTTCATCAGGTCGACGACGTTCACGACCCGGATCCGCAACCCGGGAAGGTGCTCGCGCAGCAGCGACGCCGCCGCCAAGGTCTCCAGGGTCGGAACGTCCCCGCAGCAGGCCATCACGACGTCGGGGCCGTCGTCGCCCTCGTCGCCCGCCCAGCGCCAGACGCCGATGCCCCGGCTGCAATGCTCGACGGCCTCGTCCATCGCCAGCCACTGAGGCGCGGGATGCTTGCCGGCGACGACGACGTTGACGTAGTCGCGGCTGCGCAGGCAATGGTCCATGACCGACAGCAGGCAGTTCCCGTCGGGCGGCAGGTACACGCGCACGATCTCCGCCTTCTTGTTCACGACGTGGTCGATGAAGCCGGGATCCTGGTGCGTGAAGCCGTTGTGATCCTGCCTCCAGACGTGGGACGTCAGCAGGATGTTGAGCGACGCGATGCTGCGCCGCCAGGGCAGCCCGCGGCAGACTTTCAGCCACTTCGCGTGCTGGTTGAACATCGAATCGACGATGTGGATGAAGGCCTCGTAGCAATTGAGCAGGCCATGGCGTCCCGTCAGCAGGTAGCCTTCGAGCCAGCCCTCGCACTGGTGCTCGCTCAGCATTTCCATCACCCGGCCCGAGCGCGCGAGCCATTCATCGTCCGGGACGGCCTGCGCATCCCATTGCCGGGCGGTCGCCTCGAAGACGGCGCCCAGGCCGTTCGACACGGTCTCGTCCGGGCCGAAGAGGCGGAAGTTGCGGTTCGATTCGTTGAGCCGCGCGACGTCGCGCAGGAAGGGGCCGAGAACCCGCGTGTCGCCCGGCCCCGCCACGCCGGGCACCGGCACGGCGAAGGCGTAGTCCCGGAACGGCGGCAGCCGCAGCTCGCGCAGCAGCGCTCCGCCGTTGGCATGAGGATTCGAGCCCATGCGGCGCGCGCCGGTCGGGGCGAGCCGCGCCAATTCTTCATTCAGCCGCCCGTCCGCGTCGAACAGCTCGTGGGGCCGGTAGCTCAGCAGCCAGTCCTCGATCAGGCGCAGGTGCTCGGGGTGTTGCGCGGGGGACGTGATCGGCACCTGGTGCGACCGGAAGCTGCCTTCGATCTTCAAGCCGTCGACGCGCTTCGGGCCCGTCCAGCCCTTGGGCGACGCGAGCACGATCATCGGCCAGCGCGGCCGCGCGGTGGCGCCGCGGCGGCGCGCGGCGTCCTGGTGGCCGCGGATCTGCCCGATCGCCGCGTCGAGCGCATCCGCCATCGCCTCGTGCATCAAGCGCGGATCGTGGCCTTCGACGAAGATCGGCGCCCAGCCGTAACCGCGCAGGAGCTGGTCGAGCTCCTCGCGCGGGATGCGCGCCAGCACGGCCGGGTTCGAGATCTTGTAGCCGTTCAGGTGCAGGATCGGCAGCACGGCCCCGTCGGCCGCGGGGTCGAGGAACTTGTTCGAATGCCATGCCGTGGCCAGCGGGCCCGTCTCCGCCTCGCCGTCGCCGACCACGCAGGCGACGATCAGATCCGGGTTGTCGAACGCGGCGCCGAACGCATGGCTGAGCGAATAGCCCAGCTCGCCGCCTTCATGGATCGAGCCCGGACATTCGGGCGAGGCGTGGCTGGGGATGCCGCCCGGGAACGAGAACTGGAGGAAGAGCTTGCGCAGGCCGCCTTCGTCACGGCTGATCTCGGGATAGACCTCGCTGTAGCTGCCTTCGAGGTAGGTGTTCGCCACGACCGCGGGGCCGCCGTGCCCGGGCCCGCACACATAGATCATGTCCAGGCCGTACTCGCCGATGATGCGGTTCAGGTGGACGTAGATGAAGTTCTGCCCCGGCGTCGTCCCCCAGTGGCCGAGCAGCATGCGCTTGATGTCGGCCGGCACCAGCGGGCGCTTCATCAACGGGTTGTCGCGCAGGTAGATCTGCCCGACCGACAGGTAGTTCGCGGCGCGCCAATAGGCGTCCATGCGATCCAGGAGATCCGGCTCCAATGTGAGGTCCAAGGCGGACGGGACGGTGTCGCTGAGCTCGAAATTCATCGGCTGACGGTGCGCGCAGCTTGCTCGGGCGTCTGTGCGGCAACGCACGCCGGGGCCGGGATCCTGCGGTGCTCATGGCGTCTTCGCCGAAAGCGGCAGGATCCCGCGGCGGCGGTGCGGCGCCGCACGGGCCAGGGCTCCGTCGGGGGCGGACTCCCCTACCGGCGCCCCCGCGCCGGCTCAAGCGCCCGCTTCCGAAACAGGGCGGCGCTCATCCATGCCGGGCTTCACTGCGGCGGCCGCACCTGGAAGTCGATGCCGCCGACGGTCAGTTGAGCGGCTTCGTTCACCGCCGGCACGTCTTGATCGCCTTCGCGGCCGGTGGTGGCTTCGAACGACACGGTCACGCCTTTGCGCGAACCGCCGTCCAGCGACCGCAGCGCGTCGGTCACGTCGAATTCCCGTGTCAGGCCCGTCGACGGATGCTGGTGGGCGGCGTCGCCGTGATGCCCGCCCACGCCCGGCGGCACCGTGAAGAAGCTCAAGGTCCCGACCTGCAGCTTTTTCTTCGGGTCGCCGGCCGACTGCAGGTAGACGTTGAACATCGTGCCGGGGTGCGCCTTGAAGGAGATGTCGCGCAGCGTCAGGACGGTCTCCGTCCGCACCGCCGCGTTCCCCGACGAGGCCAGCCCCTGCAACGGCTTTTGCTCTTCGGCCTGAACGAAATCCACGTGGAGGCTGTTCTTGGATTTCGTCAGCAGCAGCGGCTTCGTCGGCGCGTTGAGCAAGCGCGCCGAGCCGGGCGGGTTGCGGGCCGAGCCCGCGGCCATGGGCGCTTGCCCGGCGCGGTTGGTCATGTTCTGTTCCTCGGCGGCCAGATGCGTGGACGCTGTCCGCGCGCAGTTCACTTCCTGCTCGTATTTATAGTCGATCAGGCCGCCGCCGAACAGGTCGCTCACCTTGTTGGTGACTTCCTGACCATCGGCATTGATGAACGCGAATTGCTTGTTCAGGAACGTCGGATCGGTCGGGTTGCTGTTGCCCTGGAGGTTCGTCCAGCAGCTCCACATGCGATCGATGTTGGCGTGGTGCACCCAGAAAATCGGATCGTTGGACGAATAAGGCACCGACCCCATGTCCGTGACCGGGCAGGTGACCGCCACCGTGCAATGGATGTAGCCGTGAACGTTGTTTTCGATCGCGTCCTGGTACCCCGTGAAGGTTTTCTGCTTCATCAACGCGCTGTCGATGTTCGTGCTGTTGGTGTTGAGAGATTGCTTGCCGGTCTGCCAGCCGGGCGCGCGCCGGGACTCGTACAGCGGATTGCCCTGCTTCTTGCCGGTGCCGTCGACATAGGTCGGCTTGGTGAACTCCGCCGGCATCTTCAACTGGCTCGGGTTGGTGTAGTCCCAATACGGCAAGTGCAGGTCGGGGTTGCCGGACGCCTCCTGAAGCTGCTTCTCGAAGTAGTACAGGTACAGGCGATGCCACGCGAAGAACCACGGCGTGCCGTGCTGGCACTGCGCCCAGACGTCGGTGGCGACCTGGTCGGGCGGCGTCGCATCGGCGATGCCTTTGAAATACTTGAGGTCTTTGGCCGACACGCGCTGCTCGTTGGCGGCCAGGGTACCGAAAGGCGACTGCGGCCCGAAATAGCCGTGCATGTTGGCCCAATAAGTCCAGCTCTTGCGGAATTCCGGGCTGGTCTGCGGCGCGGCGTTGCGGGCCTTCATGACGGCCACGGCCTTGCGCAGGCTCTCCACGTTTTTCGGGTCCTGGGCGAAATCCTGCCAGCTCAAACGCACGGCAGGGGCCGCCTGCGACAGCGATGGCCAGATCAAGGCCCCCACGCTCATCGCGGCCGCGGCCGCGGCAGCGCCGATGGAACGTTTGAACGGCTGCCGGCCGGTGCTCGAAGCGGTCATGATGCCTGTCCTCTGTAATCAGATGTTCGGCGAGGCTATAGATTTGCGGCGGGATGTCAATCCTAGCCCGACATCGGCTTGTGGACGGCGTGCCGCTCAGGGCGGCAGCATCGGTTGCGGCATGGGAGCGGGCCATGTGGGAATGGCTTTCCAAAATCGGAGCCAGGGATTGGGCCTCCCCTGACCCGCGTCCGGCCAACGATGGCGCCCGGCGCGCGTGGCGGGGACGCGGCCGGCGCCGCGCCGCGTCGGCTTATGGCTTGCCCTGCGCCGGCTTCGGCGCCGTCTCGGCATGGAGGGCGGGCACGCTTTTGAGGTAGATGGCGATCGCACGGCGGTCGGCGTCGGTCAGCTTCGAGGTTCCACGAACGACCGCCTTCATGCCCGAGCCCACCAGGTCCGAATCGGGGGTCATGCCCGTCTTGAGCAGCGCCTGGATCTGCGCGATCGACCATCCGCCGATGCCCGTCTCGGCGTCCGGCGTGATGTTGGGCGCGTTCTGGCCGTCGGGTCCGCCGACGTTGCCGGAAAGGGCGCGGCCCGGCTTCATCGCGCCGAAGGCGTTGCGCGGGGTGTGGTATTCTCCGCAATGTCCGATGGCGTTCACGAGATAGTCGCCCCGGTTCCATTCGGCGCCGCGGGTCGGATCGGGCGCCGCCGCTCCCTCGTCGAAGAACAGCGCGCGCCAGAACGGCAGCAGCGGACGCCAGCCGAACGGCGGTTTCGCCTCGTGCGGCTTGTTGGGCGCGGCCATGGGCGGCAGCGTCATGAGGTAGGCGTAGAGGTCGGCGGCGTCGCCGTCGGTGATGCGCGTGAACGACGTGTACGGGAAGACGGGGAACAGGTATTCGCCCCGCTCGCCGACGCCTTCGCGCAGCGCGCGCCTGAACTCGGCCTCGCTCCACAGGCCGATGCCGTATCGCCGGTCGGGCGTGATGTTGGGCGCCCGGAACTTGCCAAACGGGGTGTCGAGCCCGAGGCCCGCCCGAAGGTGCGGCGCCCGCGCCGCCGCCGGCATGGCAGCCATTGCAATCGGCGGCTTCGAACAGGTATTTGCCGCGCGCGGCCGACGCCGGGCCCGACGCCTGCGCGGCGGCCAAGGCGAACGCGATCCCGCAGGCGACGAGCCAACGCGGCGGCGGGGGCGGCTTTCCCATGGGCGACGCCCTGCGCGATGCCGGTCAGGCCAGAAGCCGGCCGGTGGGCTGGGCCTGACCGGCGCGTTCCGCCACCGCGCTGTAGCCCAGGCCCTTGAACGGGTGCGCGGCGTCCCAGGGCACGGGCGTCTTCTTGGGTCGGGTGCCCGCCGGCGGGAACGGGAAGATGAGCGACTCGGCCGCGTGGTGCGCGATCTTGCCGGTCATCTGGTGATGTTCCTGGTGGATATGGCCGAAGAACACGGTGGTGTTCTGGTAGCGCGTCAGGATGTCGATCGCCTTGGCGCCGTCCTTGGTGGCCCAATCCCACTGGGGATATAGGTCGAACAGCGGCCGGTGGGCGAACACGACCACCGGAGCCGACTTGTCCAAGCGCGCCAGGTCCGCATGCAGCCATTCCAGCTGGTTCTCGCCGATCAGCCCGTTCGGGTCGGAGACGTTGTCCAGCGACACGAAATGCACGCCTTTGTGGTCGAAGCTGTAGTGCCCGTCGCCGAACATCTGCCGGTACATCTCGCCGTTGTCCAGGCCGGCGTCGTTCTCCCCGGGGATGAAGCGCACGTCCTTGCATTTCAAGCCCGCCACGATCGACTTGAACTCCGTCATGCGGCGATGCCGCTCCTGGTCATCGGGAGCCGCGTGGGTCAAGTCGCCGGTGAACATGACGAAGTCGGGCTGATGCTCGAGGCCGTTCACCGCCGCGACGGCCCTGCGCAGCGTGTCCTTGGCCTGCGGGTTCGGCGGGCCTTCGAATCCCCAGTGGGTATCGGTCATCTGCACGAAGGAGAAATCTTGTCCCGCCGCCGCCAGGGCGCGCCCCCAAGGCCCCAGGCCCGACGCCACGACGGCGCCGCCCAGCCCGGCCAGTTTGAGAAAGTCTCGGCGTTCGATCTGCCCGTCCATGCGCACTCCTCCAGCGAAGGGGGCGGCGGAAATCGACGCCCCGCATCGTGATACCGCAGGCGCCACCGGTTTATTCCCGGACGGGCCGCGTTGCGCGGAAGAATGCGATCGCGGGCGCCTAGCGTTGCCCGTCGCCGCGCTCCACGGCCCGCACGACGATCCGGAACTCCTCGGCATTGACGTCCGAGATCACCCAATGCGCCATGCCGGCGCGGATCCAGTGCGCGATCCGGAAGCCCCGTTCCTGCGAAAACGCGGGCTGGCCGTCCGAATCCGGGCTCGGCCAGACGAACGAGTCGACGACATGCGGCCCCTGCCGGTAGACCAGCGCGGCCACGGGACGGCCATCGAGGTAATCGACGCGCCCTCCCAGCAATTCCGAACCTTGGATCTGCAGCTCGCCGACCGGCGGCGAAAAGCCGAGCCGGGCCGACAGGAACGGCTTGACCTGATGGTGGTCGGAGGACGACACGTCGACGAGGTGCTGGCCCAACGTCGACCGCACGTGGCTGGCCACGACGTCGCTTTCGATCCGCCGGTCGGCGGCCGACCGCGTCCACGTGGTGTTGGCGACGACCGTGGCGACGGCCGCCACGCCCAGGGACGCCGCCAGGGGCCGCCAGTCGAACCACCGATCAACGCCCGTCGCGATCGGCGGGCGGGCTTGCGCGCCGACCGCCGGCGCAGGAACCGTCGCCGTCCGCAGCCGCCGCACCAGCGCCGTCGGCGCGGCGTGGC
>JBEVLR010000019.1:0-6723 GCA_040509075.1 Burkholderiaceae bacterium
ACAGCTTCGCCGTCGACAAGACGCTGCACCCGGAGACCAACAACGGCAACGCGCTGGCGATGGTGGCGCTGCGCGACGAGTCCTTCGTCGGCCGCACGCGCCAGGTCGACGGCAGCCTCGGCAACGGCGAGACCGCCACCGACGCCTACGCGAGCACGCTGGCCCACATCGGCGTGCGCGTGCAGAGCGCCACGACCTCGGCGTCGATCTCCGCCGCCACCGCGCAGCAGGCCGACTCCGCCGTCGCCGCCAAGACCGGGGTCAACCTCGACGAGGAGGCCGGCCGGCTGATCCAGTTCCAGCAGGGGTACCAGGCCGCCGCCAAGGTGTTGCAGGTCGCCCAGTCCGTTTTCGACACGATGCTCCAGATCGCGGGGCGCTGAGAGGTAGACCATGGTTGACCGCATCTCCACCTCCTTCGCCTACGACGGCGCCATCAACAACCTGCTCTCGCGGCAGGTCGACCTCAGCAACGCGCAGGACCAGCTCACGAGCGGCAAGCGCGTCAACAAGGCGAGCGACGATCCGACCGCGGCGGCGCGCACCGAGCGTGCCCTCGCGCTGGAGGCGCGCACCACGGCCAGCGGCCGCGCGGTCGACGCCAGCAGCAACGCGATGACGCTCACCGAGAGCGCCCTCGGCGACGCGGGCGAACTGCTGCAGCAGGCGCGCGAACTCGTGGTCAGCGCCGGGGACGCCAGCTACAACGACGCCGAGCGGGCATCGAAGGCGTCGGCCATCAAGGCGATCCGCGATCAGCTGCTGTCGGTCGCCAACCGTCCCGACGGGCAGGGCGGCTTCGTGTTCTCGGGCCAGGGGTCGGGCGGCGCGCCGTTCGTCGACCGGCCGGGCGGCGTCGCGTTCAACGGCGTCGGCGGTTCGGTGAACGTCGCCACGGACGAGCCGCTGCCGCTCACGCTCGACGGCGGCAACGTGTGGCTCGACGGCAACACCGGCAACGGCGTGTTCGCGACGAAGAGCGTCAATTCGGCCTCCGCCTGGATCGATGCCGGACGCGTGGTCGCGCCGGCCGAGATCACCGGCTCGACCTACGACGTGCAGTTCAGCAACGCGGGCGGCGCCGTCACGTACTCGATCCTGAAGGACGGCGCCCCGACCGCCGTCGCCGGCCAACCCTACGCCAGCGGCCGCGACATCTCGATCGACGGCATGTCGTTCCGCATCAGCGGCACGCCGGCCGACGGCGACACGTTCGAGACGACGCCGTCGACGAAGAGCCTGTCGGTGTTCGACGCGCTCGACGGCATCGTCCGGCGCCTGTCCACGCCGTCGAAGGGCGGCGCGGACGTCACGCAGTCGGTGCAGGACGGCCTGCGCGACCTGGATCAGGTGTCGGCCCACATCTCGTCGGCGCGCAGCTTCGCCGGCACGACGCTGCAGCGGCTCGACGGCGTGAAGGGGCGGCTCGACGCGACCGAGCTTTCGGCGGAGACTTCGCGCTCCAACGCCGAGGACCTCGACATGGTCAAGGCCTTGGCGTCGTTCAACGCGCAGCAGACGGGGTATTCCGCGGCGCTCCAAAGCTATGCGACGATCCAGAAGCTGTCGCTCTTCCAGTATTTGAACGCTTGACCGCCCCGTGGCGGCCGTCGATTGCAAAGGCCACGAATGTCCCTGGATCATGCCGTCCTTGACCATGTCGTGCTGGGCGCCAGCACGCTGTTCGACGCGAAGCGCGCGCCTTACGCGGCGCGCCTGAGCGTCTTCCCGAAGCGCCCCGACGCGCCCATCGACACCGACGGATTGCTGTCCGTCGTCGGCGCCATCGCGCCCGCCGAGGCCGGTCCGCTGATGCTCAGCATCGCCGACGAGGCGGCGCTGCGCGCGCTGGCCGCCGCCCCGCTCGCGCCGCACCTGATGGTCGAGGTGCCCGGTTTCATGCTGGCCGACGCCGGCTTCGCGACCCTGCTGCAAGAGCGCGTCGCGACCGGGCTGTCGCTGGTGCTGGGCGGACGCGTGCCCGCCGCCGCGCCGCCGCAGCTGTGGTCGCTGTTCCGCCACGTCACGGTCGACCGCGCGCACGTCCGCGACCCGCTGCCCGACGGCTCCGGCGGGAAGCCGCTGGACCGGTTGTTCGTCGGCGCCGACAGCGCGCGGATGTGCGCCGGCGCGTTGCGCACCGGCTACGCCGCCGTGGTCGGTTGGCCGATCGGCGAGCCGCCGACGGGCGGGGGCAAGCCGAAGCCGGTGTCGATCGGCGTGGCGACCGTCGTCGACCTGATGCAGCGCGTCGACCGCCAGGAGCCCGCGGACAAGCTCGAGGCCGTCGTCAAGAACGACCCGTCGATCGCGTTCCGGCTGATGCGCTACCTGAATTCGCCGGGCTTCGGGCTGTCGGTCGAGATTTCGTCGTTCCGGCACGCGCTGATGATCCTCGGCTACGTGCGGCTCAAGCGCTGGCTGGCGTTGCTCGTCACGGGCGCGATCGAAGACCTCGACCTGAAGCCGCTGATGCACCTCGCGGTGCGCCGGGGGCTGCTGATGGAGGAGATCGCGCGGCCCGGCGGCGACGAGGCGCTGAGCAACGAGCTGTTCATCTGCGGCGTCTTCTCCACCCTCGATTCGATGCTGGAGCAGCCGTTCTCCCAATTGCTGAAGATGATCCCGGTGCAGGCGAGCGTCGCGCAGGCGCTGATCGACGGCGAGGGCCCGTGCGCCCCGTTCCTGGCGATCGCTCGGGCGGTCGAACAGGAATCGGCCTACGACATCCGCGCCGGGGCCGACGCGCTGATGCTTTCGATCGGCGACGTGAACCGCGCGTTGGCCAAGTCGCTGGCGCACGCCCACGCGTTGACCGGGGGGTGAGGCCCCGGGAGGGCGCGGTCCCGCGCCGCGGCCGCCGCGCGTAAACTCCGGCGGGGTATATGTCCTCGCCCCCCATTCCGCCCAAGACCCGTGCGCCGACCTTGCCGCGCCGGCCGCTGGATGCACCCGCCGCTAGCCTCGGCGCGGGGCCGGCCGCGATCGAGGATCTTCGCGGCGAGCTGCAGGCGTGGTTCGAGCTCTCGCCGCTCGGCCAGTTCATGTTCGACGAAAGCGGCGCCGTGCTGCGCCACAACGCCGCGCTGGTGCAGACGTTCGGCGCCATGCCCCCGCAGCTTCGCGACGCGGCGCCGGAATTGCGCCTGCTGATCGGCTGGCCGTCGGAACTTCCCGCGGTGGCTGCGGCGCTCACGCGCGACGGCTGGATCGCGGGCGCGGCGGGCGCGCCGGTGCGCGTGCGCGCGCGCGTGCGCGGCGTGCCCTCCAACGTCGGCGGCCGCTTGCCCGGCAGCGCCGCGGCCCGCTGGATCGCGATGCTCGAGGACCGGAACGTGGAAGACGAGCGCGACGTCGCCCGCGTCGAGATCCAGGCCCTGATGGGCACGGCCGGCATCGGTGTGGCCACCTGGGACGCCGCCCGCGGTTGGTTGGGTTCCACGCCCCGCGGCGCGGTCGACGGCGGCGAGCCCCGGGGCAGCCTGATGGCGGTCGGGCGCGATCTCGTCGAGCCGGAATCGATGGCCGAGTACGACCGCCTGCAGGCGGCCCTGCGCCACCGCACGCGCGTCGAAGTGCGCTACGCGGTGCGCCATCGCGAAAGCGGGCGGCGCTGGTTGATGACGCGCGTCGAGCCCGCCGAACTCGGGCCGCGGCGCGGCGCGTTCTCGGTCGTCACCGTCGACGTCACCGAGGAGGAGACCGCCCGTCGGCGCAATCATGACTTGTTGACCGAGCTCACCACCATCCTCGACGTCAGCCCCGCCGGCATCGCCTACCTGCGCGGGGGGCGGATCGTGCGCTGCAACAGGCGGTTCGAATCGCTGCTCGGAGGCCGGCCTTCGTGCGCGCCGGGCGAGCCCTTCGGCGCGGCGTTGGCGGGCGCCGGCGTCCCGGCGGAGACGGTCGAGCAGGTGATGGGCGCGGTGCGCGGCATCGGCGCGCTCGAGACCGAATTGCTGCTGCCCGCCGGCCCGTCGAGGCCGGCGCCGATCTGGTGTTCGCTCGCGTTGCGGCGCACGCATGAGGGCCCCCCGGCGGCGGCGCCTGGGGGGGGCGAGCCGGGCGGCGGAGCTGCGCCGACTCGGGAAGGCGCCCGGTCGGAGCCGCTTTCCCGCGAGGGGGGCGAATCCGGCGGCGCAGCCGCATCGATCCAGGAAACGACGCCGGGCGCGATCGGCCTGGTCGTGGTGCTGGCGGACGCGACCCGGCTGAAGTCGCAGCAGGTGGAGCTCGAAGCGCTGGCCCGCGAGCGTGCGGGCGCCCGCGAATCGCTGGTGCAGCAGGCCGACCGCACGCGGGCGATCCTCGATTCGGTGCTGGTGGGCATCGTCACCGTCGGCGATGCCGGCATCGAGTGGATGAACCGGTCGGCGCGCCGCATGTTCGGCGGCGAGCTGGCCGATTTCGTCGGCGTGCCGATCTCGGTCGTCGCCGGCGACGACCCCGACCATCCGCTGCGCCGCACCGATTACGGCGAGACGCTCGAAGAAGGGCAGGCCGAGACCTTCGAATGCCTGTTGCGCGCGCGGGACGGGCGCGACTTCTGGGTGGTGGGCAACGTGGTCGTCACCGGCCAGGACACCGCCAACCGCCAGATCACCTATGCGCTGCTGGACATCGAGCGCCGGCGCCAGGCCGAGGTCAGCATCGTCCAGGCGCGCGCCAGCCTGCAGCGCATCATCGAAACGGCGCCGCTGGCCATCGCGTTGTTCGACGCCGCGAGCCAGCAAGTGCTGCAGCTCAACCAGATGGCGGCGACCTTCGCCGGCCGGCCGATGCGCGAGATCGTGGGCCGGGTGCCGTCGCAGTGGCTGCCGGGGCCGGAAGGCGCGACGTTGTCGGCCGACCTGCATCGCGCGCTCGCCACGCCCGACAGCGTCCAGCGCGAATTCCGCCGGGAAACCGATGACGCCGACGTGCCGCGGGTGTGGGACATCCGCATCGTGTCCCTGCGCTCGGCCGCCGACGCGCCCGACCAGATCCTGATGGTGGCCAGCGACGTGACCGCGCAGCGCGCCGCCGACGAAGCCCGCCTGGCCGCGGCGATCGCGCAGCGCGAGATGCTGATCAAGGAAGTGCACCACCGGATCAAGAACAACCTGCAGGGCGTGGCGGGCCTGCTGCAGCAAAGCGCCGAGCGCCATCCGGAGGCCGCCGGCGCGATCGCCGAGGCCGTCGGCCAGGTGCACGCGATCGCGCAGGTGCATGGGTTGCAGGTCGGCATGACCGGGCCGATGCGCGTGCGCCGGGTGGTCGAGGCGATCGCGGCGTCGGTGCAGCGCATGTTCGGGCGCACCATCGTCGTCGAGGTCAGCGGCCCGGCGCCGCATCGATTCGCATTGACCGAGGCGGATTCGATCCCGATCGCGCTGACCGTCAACGAACTGTTCACGAACGCGATCAAGCACAGCGCCGCCGCCGGTGCCGCGGTCGCGGACATCCGCTGCCGCGTCGACTGCACCGACGACGCGATCTCCATCGCGATCGCCAACCCGGGCCGGCTCGCGCCGGGCTTTTCGTTGGCGGCGATCCCGGGCGGCGTTTCAGGTCTGGGGCTGGTGCGTTCGCTGTTGCCGCGCAAGGGCGCGCGCATGTCGCTCGACGCCGAGGGCGACGGCGTGGTCGCCCGCCTCTGGCTGGCCCCGCCGGCGGTCGCGCTGCTCGATCCCTTGTAGGGTTGCCGAACGCGGCGTCCCGGGCGTCGCGGCATGCGTCCCGGCCGGCCGCGTCGATCCTGCGGCGACAGCTGTTACGCTCGGCTTCCTGAACCAAGGACTCCCGCCCGATGACGATTCCGACGCAGACGCTTTTGCCGATGATGATGTATTGCTTCGTGATGTCGATCACGCCCGGGCCCCAGAACATGATCCTCACCGCCTCGGGCGCCACCTTCGGCTTTCGCCCGACGCTGCCGCAGGTCTTCGGCATCAATGCCGGCCTTTTCGTGCTCACGGCGCTCGCCTGCCTCGGCCTCGGCGGCCTGTTCATGGCGTTGCCGGGCGCGCAGGTGGCGCTTCGCGCGGTCGGAGCGGCTTATCTCGTCTATCTCGCGTGGAAACTCGCCCGCGCCCGCATGGCCGACGCCCAGAGCCCGCGCCCTCGGCCGCTGACCTTCGTCGAGGGCGCGTTGTTCCAGGCGGTCAATCCGAAATGCTGGGTCAGGTCGTTCACGATGGCTTCGGTGTTCATGCCGGTCGGTTCGGCGCCGGTGGCGACGGCCTTTTTCATGGCCGGCGTCAGCGCGGTCATCGGGGTGCCCTGCGTGTCGGCGTGGGCCTTGTTCGGGGTGGCGATCCGCCGCTTTCTGAAGGATGCGCGCAACCAGCGGATCTTCAACCTGCTCATGGCCGCGTCCCTGCTGGCGCTGGCGCTGACCTTCCTTTTTTGAGGTGCGCGCGTTCACGCCCGCGGCGCCGATGTCGTCGGGTTTTGCCGTCACTTGATCACGGCGCGTCGGCGGGCCGTGGCCCGGCGGCGGCCGATCGGAGGTCGAATCGGTCAAAATGACGCCATGTCACGTCGTTTCCTCCCCCGCCTTGCGGTCCGCAGGACTTCATTGAACGCGCTCGGCGCGGAGGCGGCCTGATGGGCGCCAAGGGCAAGATCCTGGTCGTCGACGACGACCGCCTGGTGCTGGCGACCGTCGCTCACGGGCTGGCGAAAGCCGGCTACGACATCATCGACGCCGACAACGGCGACGACGCCATCCTGCTGGCGCGC
>JBEVLR010000020.1:0-11330 GCA_040509075.1 Burkholderiaceae bacterium
GAGCGGCAGCGGCGCGGCGCGGTCGCCCAGGTTCAGCGCAAGATGCCAGAGGGTGCCGTCACCCAGCACCCAGTGCACTTGCAGCAGGCTCCCGTCGTCGGAGAACGTGCCTCCGAGCGTGCCCCGTGCCAACCTGGGCACGAGGTGCCGCCGGCGCAGCGCGAGCAGTTCGCCCGTCGCGCGGAGCGCCGCCGCGTGCGCGGGCAGGCGTCGTTCGTCCTGCCGCAGGATGCAGGCGCCGAAAGTCGCCCGAGCGTTCGGATCGGGGATGGCCAGGCGCGATTTTTCGTCCGCGAACGCGGCGAAGCGGGCGAATTCCTTGCGCCGGCCCTCGCGCACGGCGTCCGCGAGTTCGCCCCTGAAATCGCAGAAGTACAGGAATGGGGTCGACGCGTTCCACTCCTCGCCCATGAACAGCATCGGAACGCCGGGCGCCAGCAGGATCGCGGCCCGCAGAGCCTCGAGGCGCCGCGACCCGCGGACATCCACCAGCTGCCCGAGGCGCTCGCCGAGGGCCCGGTTGCCGACATGGTCGTGGTTCTGCAGGAACGACACGAACGAAGGCGCCGGCAGGTGCGCGCTCGGTTCGCCGTGCGGCGCGCCGCGCAGCGCCGAATGTTCGCCTTGATAAACGAATCCTTCGGCCAGCGCGCGTCCGAGGCGCGTCAACGGCGCCTGCGCATAGTCCGCGTAATAACCGTCGGTTTCCCCGGTCGCGAGCACGTGCGCCGCGTGGTGGAGGTCGTCGTTCCACTGCGCATCGGCCGCGACCGGGCGGCCGTGCCCGTCCCGCTCCAGCAGCCAGGCCGCGTTCCGCTCGTTCTCGAGCAACAGATGAACCGGCCGCGGCGGCCGGGCGCCGGCGCCGCATGCGCGCAGCGCGATCGCGATCTCCTCGCACAAGTGCTGCGGGGAATCGTCGTGGATCGCATGGACGGCGTCCATGCGCAGGCCGTCCACGTGGAACTCCTCGGCCCAGTACAAGGCGTTGTGAACGAAGAATGCGCGCACGGCGGCGCTGTGCTCGCCGTCGAAGTTGATGGCCGCGCCCCAAGGCGTTCGGCGGGCCTCGTTGAAGAATTCCGGGCAATAGGCATGCAGATGGTTGCCGTCCGGGCCGAAATGGTTGTAGACCACGTCCAGCAGCACCATCAGGCCGTGCGCGTGCGCGGCGTCGACCAGGCGGCGCAAGTCGTCGGGAGCGCCATAGGCCGCGTGGGGCGCGAACGCGAGCACGCCGTCGTAACCCCATCCGCGCCGGCCGGAAAACTGCGCCACCGGCATCAGCTCGATCGCGGTGACGCCGAGCGCGGCCAGCTCCGGCAGGCGTTCGACCGCCGCGGCGAAGGTGCCGTCCGCGGTGAACGTTCCGACGTGCAGCTCATAGACCACGGCCTCGCTCCACGGCCGCCCGCACCATGCGCCGTCCTGCCAGGCGTAAGCGCCGGCGTCGACGACGACGCTGGGCCCGTCCACGCCATCGGGATTGGCGCGCGACGCCGGGTCGGGCACGAACGAGCCGTCCGGCAACCCGAAGCGGTAGCGGGTGCCCGCCCGGGCCTGCGGCACGTCCAACTCGTGCCAACCCGACTCGGCGGGCGACATCGCCAACGGCGCCGAATCGTCGAGCCGCAGCCGGATTTCGGCGGCGCCCGGCGCCCACAGCCGGAACCGCACGCCGCCGCCCACCAAGGGCGCGGCGCCGAAAGGCATTTCATGGACGTTCTTCATCGCCCCCTCACTGCGGCGCCTTCGCCAGCGCCCGCCGCAGCACGACCAGCGAACGGGCGCCCACGCTGCAGGACGCGCCTGCGCACAGCTCGCCCGGCGACGGCACGCCGGCGGGCTCGAACGTGTCGACCACGACGCTCCAAGGCGCCCCGGCGAGATCGGGCACGGTGAACGCGAGATCGTTGGCGTCGGCGTTGAACATCAGCAGGAAATCGTCGTCCACGATGGCCTGCCCCCGCTCGTCCACCGCATCGATGCCCTGGCCGCACAGGAACATCGCGAGGCAGCGCGCGTGCTCCTGGTTCCAGTCGTCGGGCGTCATCTCCTGGCCGTCCGGGCGCAGCCACAGCACGTCCTTCGGGCGTCCGGGCGCGGCCTCGCGGCCGGACAGGAAAGCGCTCCGACGCAGGCTGGGGTGGTCGCGGCGCAAGCGCAGCATCTTGCGCACGAAGCGGCGCAGCGCGTCGCCTTCCCGCGTGGGCGACCAGTCGATCCAGCCGATCTCGTTGTCCTGGCAATAGGCGTTGTTGTTGCCGCCCTGGCTGCGGCCGAACTCGTCGCCCGCCACCAGCATCGGCACGCCTTGCGAGAGCAGCATCGTGGCGATGAAGTTGCGCTTCTGCCGTTCCCGCAATGCGGCGACCCCGGCATCGTCGGTCGGGCCTTCCGCGCCGCAGTTCCAAGAGCGGTTGTTGTCGTTGCCGTCGCGGTTGTCTTCGCCGTTGGCCTCGTTGTGCTTGCCGTTGTAGGACACGAGGTCGTGCAAAGTGAAGCCATCGTGCGCGGTGACGAAATTGATGCTCGCCGCCGGCTTCTTGCCCGCTGCCTCGTACAGGTCGGACGACCCGCTGACGCGGCGCGCGAACTCGCCCAGTTGGCCGCCGTCGCCCTTCCAGTACGCGCGCATGCCGTCGCGGTAGCGGTCGTTCCATTCGGCCCATCCGGGCGGGAATTTCCCGACCTGGTAGCCGCCCCAGCCCATGTCCCACGGCTCGGCGATCAGCTTCACGCGGTTGAGGACGGGATCTTGCCGGATGACGTCGAAGAACCCGCCCCAATGCTCGACCACGCCACCCTCGCGCGCCAGGGTCGACGCCAGGTCGAACCGGAAGCCGTCGACGTGCATCTCCTCGACCCAATAGCGCAACGAATCCATCACCAGCTGCAGCGTGCGCGGATTCTCGAGGTTCAGCGAATTGCCGCAGCCGGTGAAGTCGGCGTAGTAGCGGCGGTCGTCGGCCAGCGCGTAATAGCTGCCGTTGTCGATGCCCCGCAGCGACAGCGAGGGGCCCATCTGGTTGCCCTCGCAGGTGTGGTTGTAGACGACGTCGAGGATCACTTCGATGCCTGCGGCGTGCAGCGTCTTGACCATCGTCTTGAATTCCTTCACCTTGTCGGAGGCGCTGTACCGCATCTCGGGAGCGAAGAAGCCGAAGGTGTTGTAGCCCCAATAATTCCGCAGGCCCTTCTCGTCGAGATAGCGGTCGTTGACGCTGGCGTGGACGGGCAGCAGCTCGACCGTCGTGATGCCCAGGCCCTTCAGATAAGCGATCACCGACGCGGACCCGAGGCCGGCATAGGTGCCGCGCAGCGGTTCGGGCACGTCGGGGTGGCGCATGGTGAATCCGCGCACGTGCATCTCGTAGACGACCATCTCGGACCACGGCACGTGCGGCCGCCGGTCGTCGCCCCAGGTGAAGGCCGGTTCCAGCACGCGGCCCTTGGGCATGAACGCGGCGCTGTCGCGGCGGTCGAAAGACAGATCCTCGCGCCGATGGCCCACCGTGTAGGCGTACAGCGCATCGCTCCAGCGCAGGCGCCCGACGAAGTCGCGCGCATAGGGATCGACGAGCATTTTGTGATGGTTGAAGCGCAGCCCCTGTTCCGGCTTGTACGGCCCGCGCACGTAATAGCCGTAGGCCTGGCCCGGGCGCGCTTCGGGCAGGTAGCCGTGCCAGACGTGGTCGGTGCATTCGCGCAGCGCGATGCGCCGGAGTTCGCGCCGGCCGGTCGCGTCGTACAGCGCGAGTTCGACGCTTTCCGCGCCGGCGGAGAACAGGGCGAAATTGACGCCCTGCCCGTCCCAGGTCGCGCCGAGCGGGTAAGGGCGTCCAGGCCAGACGGTGGTGATCGGAGCTTCTTGTTTCATCGTGATCCGGCCATGGCAAGGACGGCTCCCGCCGTGTCCGGGCGGCACCGGGCGCGGGAACGGCGCCCGCCGCGCCCGAGCCAGGGCGAACCCGGGCCCGCGGCCGGACGCAGGCGCCACGCGCGACGAAATGGGAAGGGCGCGAAGGTTAGCGGCGCCTCGCGTCTCAGGCGTCTCAGGCGTCTCAGGCGTCTCAGGCGGCGATCGGCAGCGCGAGGCCGGCGCCGGCGCGCGTCGCCGCCAGCCTGGGGAAGAAGGCGCGCGGCACGACGACGATGCCGGCTTCGCTGACGGTGAAGCGGGCGCGGTCGCGTTCCGCGTCGAAGCCGATGCATTCGTTCGGAGGGATGTCGTTGTCCTGATCCACGATGACGCGACGCAAGCGCGCGCCACGCCCGATCCGGGTGCGCTCCATCACGATGCACTGGTCCAGGCGCGCGTCCTCTTCGACGCGCACGTAGCGCCGCAGCATCGCGTGGTCGAGGCGGGCGCCGTTGACCACGCAGCCCGATCCGATCACGGAGCGGCGGATCTCGCCGCCCTCGATCTGCGCCGAAGCCGCCTGGTCGGGCGTCGAGAAGATCGGCCAGTAAGGATTCGTCAGCTGGAAGCGCGGACGCGCGCCGAGCGTGTCGAGGTGCGCGTCGAAGTAGGCGTCGATCGTGCCGACGTCGCGCCAATAGGCATGCTCCTCGTGATCCTGGACGCCGGGGACGGCGTTCGTCGCGAAGTCGTAGGCGACCAGGCGGTGCGATGGCGCGATGCGGGGCAGGATGTGGCGCCCGAAGTCGCTCTCGCCCAGCTCGCGGGCCCGCTGCAACTCGCGCCGCAGGACGTCCGCGGAAAAGACATAGTTGCCCATCGAGGCCAGCGAATGGCCCGGACGGCCGGGCATGGGCGGAGACACCAGCGGCTTTTCGAGGAACCGCGTGATGCGGCGGTTGGCGCCGACCTCGACGATGCCGAAGCCTTGCGCGGCCGACATCGGCACGGGAAGCGTCGCGACGGTGACGTCCGCGCCGGTGCGGACGTGGTGATCGACCATTTGACGGACATCCATGCGGTAAATGTGATCGGCGCCGAACACGACGACGAGGTCTGGCCGCAACTCGTCCATCAAATGCAGGTTTTGCCAGACCGCATCGGCGGTGCCCTGGAACCATTCGGGGCCGTGGTGCATCTGGGGCGGCACGACGGTGATGAACTGCCGCGGACGGAAGACGCCGCCGGTCGTCCAGGTTCGCCGCACGTGCTCGATCAACGATTGCGATTTGTACTGCACGAGCAGGTAGATCGAATCGATCTCGGAATTGACCAGATTGCTCAGCACGAAATCGACGATCCGGTGCTGACCGTTGAACGGCACCGAAGGCTTGGAACGATCGGCGGTGAGCGGGCTCAGGCGCGAGCCTTCTCCGCCGGCCATGACGAAAGCGAGCACGTTCTTACCGGTGGGCATGGGCGTTCCTCGTGGGGTTGACTGCGGTTCGCGACTGTTTCGATCGGTATCGCAATCCACGTGCCCGTCGGGCGGGTCGCCCGCTCAGTTCGGCGCAAGCGTGTTCCGCTGCGCGACGGCGCCCTGCGATCCGGGCTCGAAACCGGTCGACACGGCGTCGGCCGCGGCCATCGGTTCGATTTCCAGGAACGGGGTCAGCAAACGCAGGACATGTTCGGCGGCATGCTCCCAGGAAAACGCGTCGGCGGATGCGGCGGGCGCACCGTCGACCTCGTCGGGCAGGCACCAGACGTCCGGCCTGTGCGGCCGGATCGCCTCCGCCAGCGACGGATCGGCCGCCAACACGACGTCGGCCAGCTCGAGCAGCTCGCGATTCGGGGCCTCCCCTCGCGACGGCGCACCGAGACAATCGGCGACCACGGCGCGCGGTTCAAGATGCTCCAACAGCGCGACCGCAGCCGGCGTCGAGAGCCAAGCGAGCGGATCCACGATGCCGCGCGCCAGCACGAAATCGGCGAGCAGGCTCGACAACCAGGGCAACTGCCGCCCGCACAGACCGGGCGCGAGTTCAGGCGTGCGCGGCGTCAGCACTTCGACCCCGGCCACCGGAAGAGCGCAGGCGAGCGACGGGCGACCCGGAAAGAAGAGGGGCTCTTCAATGACGAGCATCTGGAAATGCGTGCCCAGCCGCGCCAACAATCGCCGCCGGCCTTCGGACAGGGCGTCCCAGCGGCGGTCGGAGAAAACGATCATCGGCAGGCGCGCCGGGATTCGGGGGGATTCCGACCGAGAAGGGTTGAACGACATTTCCGGCTCCTGCGAGGCTGACGAACGCGGCAAGCCACGTTCCTTGCACGCTCACGCCGGTTCAACCCCGGCGCACGCCGCTGACGACCGCTTCGGGCCGGTGGTGCCGACTGTCAGGATCGAACTGACGACCTTCCGCTTACAAGGCGGGTGCTCTACCAGCTGAGCTAAGTCGGCGGCGGCGCAGCGGACAGGCCCGCCGACACTTTACTTGATGCGTTTGAGCGCGGGACGCGAGCCGGAAGGCGGCGGCGTCGGGGCATCGTCGGGCGGCGTGCCGGATTCTTCGTCGGGCACGCCCTCGAGCGCGTCATCCACGGCATCGGGCTCCGCGGAGTTCGACACGACCGGCGCCAGGTGCAAGCCACGCGGCGCGCCGTCGCGCGGAGCGTTCGAACGCGGCGGGGACGCGCCTTCTTCCGCCGGGTCGGCAGCGGACTCGTCGTCTTCGGGCGTGGGCATCGGGAAAGCCATGCCCTGACCATTCTCCCGCGCGTAGATCGCGACGACGTGGTCGACCGGCACCATGATGTCGCGGGCGACGCCGCCGAACCGGGCGCGGAACTCGATGTGGTCGTTGCCGAGTTTCAGGCCGCTGGTGGCCTCGAAACCGACGTTGAGCACGATCTCGTTGTTCTTCACGTATTCCATCGGCACCCGCACCAGGCGGTCGACGTGCACCGCGAGATAGGGCGTGAAGCCGTTGTCCGTGCACCAATCGTGGAGCGCACGGATCAGGTAGGGCCGCGTGGAACTGCCGGAAGTCTCGGGTGGGCTGACCTGGGTCATAGGTTACTTGCGCATGACCTTTTCCGAAGGCGTCAGCGCTTCGATGTAAGCGGGCCGGGAGAAGATGCGTTCCGCGTACTTGAGCAGCGGCGCGGCGTTCTTCGACAGCTCGATTCCATAGTAATCGATGCGCCACAGCAGCGGCGCGATCGCGACGTCGAGCATCGAGAAGTCGTCGCCGAGCATGTACTTGTTCTTCAGGAAGATCGGCGCGAGCTGGGTCAGGCGATCGCGGATCTGCGCGCGCGCCTTCTCGAGCTGCTTGTCGTTCGCCTTGACGCCGCCGCGGCCTTCGAGGATGTTGACGTTCGAGAACAGCTCCTTCTCGAAATTGAACAGGAACAGCCGGACGCGCGCGCGCGCGACCGGGTCGCCGGGCATCAGTTGCGGGTGGGGGAAGCGTTCGTCGATGTACTCGTTGATGATGTGCGACTCGTACAGGATCAAGTCGCGCTCGACGAGGATGGGCACCTCGTTGTACGGGTTCATCAGCGCAATGTCTTCAGGCTTGGCGAAGAGATCGACGTCGCGGATCTCGAAGTCCATTCCCTTCTCGAACAGCACGAAGCGGCAGCGGTGCGAGTACGGGTCGGTGGTTCCTGAATACAGCACCATCATGGCGGGGGGCTCCCTCGAAAAAACAAGTCGTCAAAAAAACAGTCGACCGGCTGGGCCGGTCGGAAGAACCAAAAAGCGGGGCCTGGAAGACGCTACTTGACGTCTTTCCAGTAGGCCGCGTTGAGCCGCCAGCAAAACACCCAGAACACCGCCAGGAAGATGAGCACCCAGACGCCCAGCTTCACGCGGAAGTTCTGCGCCGGCTCGCTCATCCATTGCAGGTACGCCACCAGATCGGCGACGTCGGCGTTGTAGTCGGCGGCGCTGATCGTGCCCGGCGTCGCGAGAACCAGGCCCTTGAACACGTGTTCGACGCCTTCGCCCTCGCCCTTCACGTCTTCGAAGACCGCGCGCTGTGAGCCTTGCAGCTCCCACAGCACGTTGGGCATGCCGACGTTCGGGAAAACGCGATTATTCCATCCGGTGGGCCTTGTCTCGTCCCGGTAGAACGACCGCAGGTAGGTGTAGAGATAATCCGCCCCGGATCCGTTGGGGCCGGAGCGGGACCGCGCGATCACGGACAGGTCGGGCGGAACGATGCCGAAGAACGCCTTGGCATCCTTGGGATCCAGGGACGTCTTCATCAGCTCGCCCACCTTGTCGCCCGCGAAGAGCAGGTTGGATTTTATCTGATCGTCCGTGAGGCCGATGTCGTGCATCCGGTTGTAGCGCATGAACGCCGCCTGGTGGCAGTTCAGGCAGTAGTTGACGAACAGCTTCGCGCCGTTCTGCAGCGCGGCCAGATCCGTCACCCGCTCGGCCGGGAACCTGTCCCACGCCGGCCCGCCTTCCTGGGCGCACGCGGCGCCCGAGAACGCCAGCGCGACGATCGAACCTGCGACGAAACGCTTCATGAGGTTGCTTTCCTTCGTCATGGCGATCAATGCGCGTGGAAGGTGACGCGGTCCGGCACCGGCTTGAACGCGCCCAGCCGGCTCCACCAGGGCATCAGCAGGAAGAAGCTGAAATAGAGCACGGTGCCGATCTGCGAGATCAGGTTCTTCAGCGGATCCGGAGGCTCGATGCCGAGGTAGCCGAGGACGCCGAACACCACGACGAAGACGCCGTAGACCGCCTTGTGCCAGCCCGGCCGGTAACGGATGGACTTGACGGGGCTGCGGTCCAGCCAGGGCATGAAGAACAGGATCACGACCGAGCCGCCCATCACGAGCACGCCCCAGAATTTCGCGTCGCAGCCGGCCAGCCAGCCGATGCCGGTGAACTTGAAGAGGCCGAAGCCGGTCAGCACGAGCAGCGCCGCCACGGCGATCGCGGCCTTGCCGGCGGACGAGAACGCGCCCTTGGCGAGCGCGAGCGCCGCCGCCAGGATCACGATGGCGTCGAACACCTTCAGCATGTCGTCGGTGGTCGCCCGCAGCATCGAATAGAACGGCGTGAAATACCAGACCGGCGCGATGTGCGGCGGCGTCTTCAGCGAATCGGCCGGGATGAAGTTGTTCGCTTCGAGGAAGTAGCCGCCCATCGTCGGGGCGAAGAACACCACCGCGCTGAACAGGATCAGGAAGCCGGCGACGCCGACCAGGTCGTGCACGGAGTAGTACGGATGGAACGGGATGCCGTCGAGCGGAACGCCCCGCGCGTCCCTCCTGGCCTTGATCTCGACGCCGTCGGGATTGTTCGAGCCGACTTCGTGCAGCGCGATGATGTGGGCGACGACCAGGCCCAGCAGGATCAGCGGGATCGCGATCACGTGGAAGCTGAAGAAGCGGTTCAGCGTCGCGTCGCTGACGACGTAGTCGCCTCGGATCATCAGCGACAGGTCGGGCCCGATGAACGGAATCGCCGAGAACAGGTTCACGATCACCTGCGCGCCCCAGTACGACATCTGGCCCCAGGGCAGCAGGTATCCCATGAAGGCCTCCCCCATCAGGCAGAGGAAGATCGCGCAGCCGAAGATCCAGACCAGCTCGCGCGGCTTGCGGTACGAGCCGTACAGGAAACCGCGGAACATGTGCAGGTAGACGACGATGAAGAACGCCGATGCGCCGGTGGAATGCATGTAGCGCACCAGCCAGCCCCAGGGCACGTCGCGCATGATGTACTCGACCGACGCGAACGCGAGCGCCGCGTCGGGCTTGTAGTGCATCACGAGGAAGATGCCGGTGACGATCTGGATCACCAGCACCAGCAACGCGAGCGAACCGAAGAAATACCAGAAGTTGAAATTCTTCGGCGCGTGGTATTCGGACAGGTGCTCCTTCCAGAGCTGCGTCGCGGGAAACCGGTTGTCGACCCAGGTCAGCAGCTTGACGCCGGCGGAGGCATTCGCGGGAGCTACCTTCATTTCAGCCATGTGGTCCTCGTTGTTTCGATGTCTTCAGCGGGAAGGCGCGCGTCCGGTGCGCGGCGGCGTCAGGCCTTCTTGTCTTCGCCGATGACCAGTTTCGTCTCGGACAGGTACATGTGCGGCGGGACGCGCAGGTTGTCCGGCGCCGGCTTGTTCTTGAAGACGCGGCCCGCGAGATCGAACGTGGAGCCGTGGCAGGGGCAGAGCCAGCCGCCCGGCCAGTCGGACGGCAGGGACGGCTGCGCGCCGGCGCTGAACTTGTCGCCCGGCGAACAGCCGAGGTGCGTGCAGATGCCGACCACGACGAGGATCTCTGGCTTGATCGAGCGGTTGCGGTTGCGCGCGTATGCCGGCGTCTGCTCGTCGGGATTGCGCTTCGATTCGGGGTCGGCCAGCTCGGCTTCGTCCTTGGCCAGCGACGCGACCATCTCAGGCGAACGGCGCATGATCCAGACCGGCTGGCCGCGCCATTCGACCGTCTTTTTCTCGCCGACCTTGAGATCGGCCACATCGACCTCGACCGGCGCCCCGGCCGCTTTCGCCCGCTCGGAAGGGGCGAACGTGCTGACGAACGGGATGGCGGTGGCGACCCCGGCGATCGCCCCGGCGCCGCAGGTGGCCGCGACCCAGGTTCTCTTGCTCTCGTCAACGCCGTCCTGCACTGCAAGGCTGTCACTCATGTGGATCCTCGAGCCAAAAGTTCTAAGCGCCCCCGGGCCGGGGCCGTGCCCGGCCCGTCCCCCGCGGGGTTCAAGGAAACATGGGGCGGCCGGCGTTTCCTTGCGATCAGGTCAGCGCCGGAGTTTAGCGTGCGAGAAGTCCTGTTCGAGCGGCCCGCGCACCACAGGCAAACCCTCGGTCCCTTCGGTCGGCCAGGCATCGCCGTTGCCCGCGACAGCGCCGGAAGGCGCAATACTGCGGTGCGGGCGCAGCGCCCGATTTCCGTCAATCCAAATCGACAAGCCAGGAGTGTGCAGATGGGTTTCGCAACCGAATTCAAGGAATTCGCCGTCAAGGGCAACGTGATGGATCTCGCCGTCGGCGTGATCATCGGGGGCGCATTCGGCAAGATCGTCGACTCCGTCGTCGGCGACCTGATCATGCCGCTGGTCAGCAAGGTGACCGGAGGCCTCGATTTCTCGAATTACTTCATCCCGCTCGCGGGCCAGGCCGCCACGACGCTGGCCGACGCGAAGAAGGCCGGCGCCGTGTTCGCCTACGGCAATTTCCTGACCGTCGCGCTGAACTTCATCATCCTGGCGTTCATCATTTTCATGATGGTCAAGCAGATCAACCGCCTGAAGATCGTGCCGCAACCGGCTGCCGCAGCGACCGCCGAAGACGTGCTGCTGTTGCGCGAAATCCGCGACTCGTTGAAGAAGTAGGCAGAACGCCGCGAATTCCAGCGCGCGGCCAAGGGAATTTTGGGCCCATACTGAGACGGCTGCGGGAGCCATGTCCGGGCCTTT